>NZ_CP137557.1:3155000-3455000 GCF_019249655.2 Segatella copri | reverse complement strand
ACGTGGAACATCTGCATTTCTGCAAGCACGCCACCATTAGCCAATCTGGTGCCTGATACCAGCGCATAGTCGCCTTCATCCAAGTCAACACCATTCTTAAATGTATTGCTCCAGGTGCATCCTTCCTCAGGATATTCCAGGAGAGATGTTGAACCATCGGCATTGATGCGATGGATGGTAAAGTGACTGTAGTACTTAGGATCATCCACGGCACCATTATCCGCATATCCCATCACGAACTTGCCCTTGGCAGAAGCCTCCTGCGCAGCATTCTCGAAATCTACATCAATCCACTCACCACCCTTGTGGTTCTTGTATTGAGTCTTCTTGGTCACAGCATCCACCTGAGCCTCGATGCCCAAGCTTCTGGCCACATCCACAAAGAATACCTTGCGGGAACGGTCGTCTGTAAGACGAGAGCGATATACGCCGATAGGAGTCTGAGCTATCTGCAACGCCTTCTTATCAGGATTAATCCTGATGTTCTTCTTCACCCACTCTACCAGGAGACTAGGATTGTTCTTGAACGCCACCTGCTTCTTGGCAAATTCCTTCTCGAAGAACTGCTTGAAAGGAGTGATAATCATCTCGTTTTCCACACGTGGTGATAACTCATCGCTCTTGGCATTGAAGTTATCCTCCAGAATATCCATCTGCATATCTCGCAAGTCCTTGGCACTCAATGTAGAGAGCAAGTTGATGGCTCTATCCAGACGATCCTGATGCTGCACCAGGAAACTGAGGATAACCTTGTGATTTCCACTAGATGCCACCAGGAAATCTATCATCTTCTGAGCCTTGGCTGAGATTTCCCCGTTTGCATCCGATGCAGTAAGCTTCTCGCCCTTAGCAGCCAGGAAAGTTACACCATTTCTGGTAATATTCTGCTCCTCTATCAATCCGTAGGCCTTCAAGGTTGCCAATGCACTCTCCTTATTATAGAAGGTGGCAAGATAAGCGTGGCGGATAGAATCCTCGTAGGCAAAACGCTCCAGGTTCTTGGCTCTTGCCTCTGGCGAAACTTCAGGAATATTGGCACGCTCTGGAGGAGGAACGATATCAAATGAATCGCGGAAGAATACTTCCTTCTGCATGGCATCTGCTCCAACCTCATGGTTCAAGCGGATAACGATGTTCTTATCCTTACCGAAGGATGCCTTGGCAAAGCCATACTTGCCACCCTTGGAAGCCCAGATCATCATGTCGCCCTTACCTGCCGAAAGGAAAGTCTTTCCATCTGCCACGGTATATTTGGTTACCACGGTGCAGAACTCCGCATAGTTGTATATCTTGAAATCCACTCTTGCACCATCCACAGGGTTGCCTGCTTCATCTTCGATAGAGAAATCGATGCGGGCAGAAGAACCATAGTTGTCGATGAGATTGATTTCGGTATAGTTAGAGGTGCGGAGCATCACTTCCTCAGGACCATTATAATCGCCGAATGCCTTGGTATGCATCAGCATGGCACGAGAGGCAGGAGCATTAAACCAAGCTAGATTCAACACAGCTTCCGGCTCACAGGCACCCAGGAAATACCAGGTACCATCTGCCCAAGCCTCAACCCAGGCATGGTTATCGTCGGTATGTGCCCAACGAGGGGTATAAACCTGGCGTGCAGGAATGCCGATGGCTCTCAAGGCTGCCACGGTGAAAGTACTCTGCTCGCCACATCGTCCGTAAGCCGAACGGATGGTAGAAAGCGGTGCTGAGGTTCGACCGTCAGATGGCTGATAAGTTACCAGCTCGTGGCACCAGTGGTTCACTTCGAGGATGGCTTCCTTCATGCCCAATCCCTTTACACGCTCCTTCAATTCCTTGAAGAACACCATGCGGGAATTATCCAGGTTCTCATTGTTGATGCGGACAGGCAGAACGAAATGACGGAAGAGCAGCTCTGGTACCTTATTACCCCAAGCCATCTGGTTGCGTGCCTCGAAACTGGTGCGCACATTCTCCAGGAAGAAGCTGGTTGGATAGTCGGTGACATCAGCCACAGGCATGTAAGCATAGAGGAACTGCAAGGCACCCTGCTCGTCGCCAGTAGCTTTCTGCTGCTTAAGCATCTTCTGGTCGTAAAACTGCTTACCTACCAGGTTAACCTTCTGCTTAAAGGCCGTTTCCACCTTCGTGCGATAAGCTGCATCGGTAATGAAATGGTCATTTGCCGCCATCATTGTCTGCCAAGAGGCAAGAAACACAACAGCGAACATTACTAAAAATTTTCTCATTGTTAGTTAGCTTTTTAATTTCTATTACTATAATCCAGTTAATATATTGATATTTCGATTTAAACTTTCTGCAAAAATAATGTTTTTTTTCGAAATAATGGCTATCACAAAAGAAAAAATGTTATCTTTGCAGAAAAATTCGAGAAATCGAGTAAAAAAGAGAAAAGAATTAGAAAGAAATCAAGTAACTAAATGGAAAGAAGAATTAAAGACCATGAACAGAGACGATTTTAAGTTTGAAATATGCGCCAACAGCGTAGAGAGCTGTCTGGCAGCACAGGAAGGAGGCGCCAACCGTGTAGAACTATGCGCAGGCATACCTGAAGGCGGAACTACCCCTTCGTATGGCGAAATAAAAGTGGCGCGCAAGTTATTGAACGAGACCAAGCTCCATGTCATCATCCGTCCTCGCGGTGGTGATTTCCTCTATACTCCTTTGGAGATAGAACGCATGGAAGAAGATATCCGCCTTTGCCGGGAACTCGGCGTGGATGGTGTTGTCATCGGATGCCTTACAGAAGATGGCGAAGTGGATATGGAGGCGAATCGCCGTCTCGTGGAATTGGCAAAAGGTGATAGCGAATTAAAGCCGATGAGTGTAACCTTCCATCGTGCATTCGACCGTGCAGCCAATCCTCAGAAGGCTTTGGAAGATATCATCTCCCTGGGTTGCGACCGCATCCTTACATCGGGTCAGCAGCCAAAGGCTGTAGAAGGTGTAGCTCTTCTTGCAGAACTCAAGAAGATAGCAGCAGGCCGCATCATCCTCCTTGCCGGTTGTGGTGTGAACGAGGATAACATCCGCACCATCTTCGATGCCACCGATATTCACGAATATCACTTCTCGGCAAGAGTGAATGTACCTAGCAAGATGAAACAACTCAATGCCAATGTTTATATGGGTGCTGAGGGAGCCGATGAAGCCAACTCGCTGGTTACCTCGGCAGAAAGAGTGAAGCAAACCATCGCCAACCTTTTGGACTAAAGTTAGCCAATCTTTTGGGTTAAAGTTTTCCAACCCATAAAAAAGTGTCGCAATCTCTTGAAAACATAGAGATTACGACACTTTTCCAATATGTTATTCACACAAGCTTAGAGTGCGATTTCCACAACCTTATCCATTTCTGTAGGAACCTCACCAAGATTCAAAACCACACCACCTTCGCACTTCTGAATCTTCACAGGTTTCTTGCTGGCAAAATCGAAAGCCTTCTTCACCTTCTGGTTTCCAAGAGGCAAGAAGAGACTCTTATCCTTCAGGTTCAGAATATGAACAAAGAGTCGGTTTCCCTTCTGGGTGGTAACACCCCAATCGTGAGGAGCCACGATGCCGCCACGGGTACCATAGATGGTCTCGCCGTAAGTCTTCATCCACTCTCCCATCTCTGCCAAACGCTCCAAGGCAACAGCAGGAAGCTCACCATCTGGCTGAGGACCGATGTTCATCAGCAGGTTGGCATTCTTGCCAGCTGCATTCACCAGGTAATGTACCAGCGTCTTGGTAGATTTATAATTCTGGTCGGTAATCTTGTAACCCCACATACCATTCATCGTCTCACAAGTTTCGAGAGGCAGACGGCTGATGTCCTGACCCGACAATCCTGCCTTATTCTCTCCAGGAAGATCACGCTCGAAAGCCTGAACATCCTCGCCCTCGAAAGGAGAAGAATGATGGTTGTTGACTATCAAGCAGCCTGGCTGCAGGCGATGAATCAACTCATACTGCTCTGGCAACTGCCAGTCGAAGTTAGGATTCTGATCCTGATCCCACCATCCATCAAACCAGATACATCTCACCTTACCGTAGTTGGTAAGAAGTTCAGTAAGCTGATTGTTCATAAACTGATAATAGCTCTTCCAGTTACCCTCAGGGTTAGGGCGACCAGTGCCTCTACCCGTTCTTCCCCAAACAGCATCCTCGCGATACCAGTCAATATGAGAGTAATAAAGATGCAAAGCGATGCCCTGCTTGTGGCACTCATCCGCCAATTCCTTCACGATGTCGCGACGGAAAGGAGTAGCATCTACAATATTATAATCAGAATACTTGGTCTTGAACATAGAGAAACCCTCGTGATGGCGAGTGGTGAAGCAGATGTACTTGGCACCCGAAGCCTTGATGGCAGCCACCCATTTGGCTGCATCAAACTTAGAAGGATAGAAACCACCAGCCAGCTTGGCATACTCCTTATAGTTCAAATCCTTGTTGGTCATTGTCCATTCGCCGGTGGCGAGCATGCTGTACAATCCCCAATGCAGGAAGATACCGAACTTATCATCCTGGAACTGCTTTCTAGATTCCAAGTTCTCTGGAGAAGGCTGATAATGCTGAGCCTGTGCCTTGTTTTCCTTGGCAGCATCTTTAGTAACGATAGCGTTAGCCGTCAGGCAAGAGCAACCCAAAGTAAGGATTGCAGCACACAATTGTGACTTAAAATTCATTTTAATTCCCATAATTAAATTGTTACAGTTAGTTATTATGGTGCAAATATACAACTTTTTTTTCAGAGCAAAGAGATAAAATCCGAAAAAGTCTATTTTCAGATAAAAAAAACTCCGTAATGATGGCTCTCCTTTGTCCTTGAAGAAGCATTCTATGTTATAAGACTTTAAATTAGATAATAAAATTGTAATTTTTTCAATTTTATTTGGAGATAAGAAAAAATAGTTGTATCTTTGCAGTAGTTATCAGACGAATAGGCAGAAAAGCCTTCTGATAGAGAGTGAAAGAACAAGATTATTAATATCAAAGAAAGAAAGGAACATTATGAAGAAATATATTTGCGACGTATGTGGTTGGATTTATGATCCAGAAGTAGGAGATCCAGAGGGCGGCATCGCTCCAGGTACAGCATTTGAAGATATCCCGGATGATTGGGTTTGCCCTCTTTGCGGAGTAGGCAAGGAAGACTTTAGCCCGGTAGAGGAATAATAAAGCCTCATAGAGGATTCAAGAACTCCTATCAGAAATAGGAGAAACAAAATTATAGGAGGAACAAATATGACTAAGATTAGAGAAATCTACCGCTGCCAGATTTGTGGCAACGTGGTAGAAGTAGTAAACAAGGGAGCCGTGCTCAGCTGCTGCGGTGAGCCGATGAAGCTCATGAAGGAGAACACCAGCGATGGTGCCAGGGAGAAGCATGTGCCAGTGATAGAACCTATAGAAGGCGGCTATCGTGTAACCGTAGGAAGCGTGGAGCATCCTATGCTTCCAGAGCATTACATCCAGTGGATAGAGTTGCTCACCCCTACCGATGTGCTTCGTCACGAGTTGAAGCCAGGCGAAAAGCCTGAAGCTATCTTCCTGACAAACGCAGAAGCCAAGGATGTTACGGCTCGAGAATACTGCAACCTTCACGGGTTGTGGAAAGGAGTAATCGAAGGATAAATACCATCATGCAATATCATGACGGAAAAGTATATTCATATACAATAAAAGGTCTCGTTTTATTTTCCCAATACAGGGAATATGATTCGAGACCTTTTATGTTAGAGAAAGAATTCTGTTTCCTTAAGGAAACACCGAGTTTCACTTAAGGGAACATAAATTTTCCCTTAAGGAAACAAAAAAGGGGTATTAGGGGAATAATAAGAAGAAAACGGAAATCATCAATGATGAGGAGAATATGGAATCATATAACACTGGCATTCTTGCTACTTGCCTTAGCTACAACCATCGGTTTCACTTCCTGCTCACAAGATAAAGCAGAGAAAAGCCTCCGTTCCGTCTACTATTGGAGCACAACATGGCAATTGGACAGCAACAAGATGAACTTCATCCGAAAACACCACATTGAGCGACTCTACGTGAGATACTTCGACGTGGTAAAGGATGCAGAAGGGGAAATCATGCCCAACGCCACCCTGCATTTCAATAACCTTGAAGAAGATGGAAACAGAAACAAGAATGGATCTCTGATACCGGAAGACATAGAAATCATCCCCGTAGTCTATATCGTCAACAGTTGCCTGAAAACTCTCCCTAAAGAAGGATTGGAAAACCTAGCCGATAAAATTCTTCTTCGCATCCTTCAGATGAACGAAGCCAATGACATCGAGAATGTGAAAGAGATTCAGATTGACTGCGACTGGACGGCATCAACCCAAAAGGCTTACTTCAATTTTCTCGAAAAACTAAGAGTGAAAGCCAAAGCCAAGCAGATAAAGCTGTCTGCTACCATCCGGTTACACCAGCTCTCTATGACTCCACCCCCTGTGGATAGAGGCATCCTGATGATGTATAATACGGGCGACGTAAAACAGCTTAGTTGCCAAAAGCCGATACTCGATATGAAGGATGTGGCTCCCTATATCCAGCATCTGACCAGTTATCCGTTGCCGCTTTCTGCCGCTTATCCACTCTTCAGTTGGCGTATCCTCTTCAGAGAAGGAAAATTTGTAGGCATCATGCATGCTGATGATGATTTCCCTGTATTGCCAAGCGACAGCATCGTGATAAGAAAGCCCGAAATGAGCGACATCATGGAAGCCGTAAGAAGCATCAATCACCAGGATGAAGACATCAACAGCGAGGTTATTCTCTTCGACCTCAATACCGATAATATCAAACGATTTAAATCAGAAGATTATGAAAAGATTTTTAATCATAGGAGTGATGGCAGCAGCATTTAGCACCCACGCCAACGCCTGCGTTGCCGAATACTCTGATCATAACTACTATATGTTCAGCGTGTTCAACCGCGACCAGACTTCGCCAGCATATCTCTACGATATCGCCAGTTACTGGCAGAAATATGCCGGCAATACATCCTCCATCAACTTATCTTTCTACAGATGGAACAAGGAGGATATTAAGAAAGTAGCCCAAAGCAAGAAGGATGCAGGAATGCTTTCTTACCTGAGAAACCTGAATGCCTACCTGGATGCCTGCGAGAAACTGAATCCCAATGCCTGGAACTACGCCTCGAAGCAAGAACGGCTACAGATTCAGCAATCGCTGACCCGGCTCAACAATGCCTCCAAAATTTATAAAGGCACCCAACTCAAGAGCCAGTATGCCCTGCTCCGTATGCGTACCAACATGATGAAAGGATTCCACCAGCAGAACATCACCTATTGGAATGCCATCGCCTCCCGACTTCCGAAATCACCATGGCGGGAGGCGATGCGCAACATTTATGCCCGGGCTTTGTGGAAAACGGGACGACACCAGCAGGCACTCGATATCTATGCCGAGCAGGGAGATATGGCAAGCATCAGAGTGCTCGCCCGAAACTATCGCAATCTTGCTGGCATTCAGAGCACTTATCTCAAGAATCCGAACTCGGCAATGCTCACCTATCTGGTGCAGGATTTCGTAAACAACTGTCAGCAGACGATAGACAGCCGCAACCAGAACCCAATAAACAAGGAATGGATTGAGGAGATTGGCGCCAAGGTAATCTACCAGAAAGAAGCCCTCAACTTCATCACCTTTGCCAATAAGGTCATTGCTGAAGGCAAGACGCAGAATCCTTGCCTGTGGCGTTCTGCCACTGCCATGCTCCATTATCTCTATGGATATCAGCAGGAAGCATGGAAGGAGATTAGTGAAGCAGTAGCCCTGGATGGAACACAACGAATGAAGGATAATGCAAGAGCCATCCACCTTCTGGTTTCTACCCGAAATACACAGGTAGATAACGATTATCCGCAATATCTGGTCGGCGAATTCAAATGGCTCAACGAAATGGCAAAGGGAGGAAGCCTGAAAAAAGGTGATTTCATCAATCCCGACATTCACTATGTAGAGGTGAAGGAGCGTGTGGCTTACCGCGCCCTGTACAACCGGTTCAAGACGATGGCAGATAAGGCGAAAAAGGAAAACCGGCAGGAAGCCGGCAGAGATTACGAAAGCATGGCCACGGCGATGTATGGCATGATGGATGCCTACATGCGAACCTTCTACAAGGAGCAACAGAATGAAGAATACATCGGCCGCTATCTTTATTCATCAGAATACGCCATTCGTCTCGATTCGCTCTCTGCGCAGCAGCTGGCTGATTACTATCGCTTCATCACATCTCCTCATCAGGATGCCTTCGAGCAATACGTCTGCCAGTCACTCTATCGCAATGCCGATTTCTTCAAGGATATGATAGGCACCAAGTATCTTGCCGAGGGTAACTTTGGCGAAGCTGCTCGCTGGCAGAAGGATGTTTCTTTGGATTTCATCAACAACCAGACCATCAGTTTCTACGCCGAAAAGCGCAGCTACGCTGTGCCTTACTGGTTCAACCACCAGAAAGTAAATGATTCGGATATGTGGAGCATTCAGGGCAGTTATGCCCACCTAAAGGAGAACCCGAAGTGGAAATTCTGCCAGGAAATGAACCAGCTCATCGGCCAATACAATGTGACTCGTGAAGGTGAATCCAGAGAGAAACTTGCCTACGAACTTGCCACCCGCTATTATCAGGCATCCTGCTATGGCGACTGCTGGTATCTTACCCATTATGGCAAAAGCGTAACTGATAGTGCCCGCACAGGCGAAGCCGATTTCGCAGCAATCGCTCAGAAATATTTAAAGGTAAGCAAGCAAAGCAGCAATCTTACGCTTCGCTATCATTCGCTCTATGCCCTCTCATCCATCGGCATCGACCCATGGTTTAAGATTACCTATGATGCCAACTGGAAAGAGCAGAAGCTTCTACAACCACAATCCGCTCAATATCAGGCGATGATGGAATGGAGCCAGTTCAGCCATCAGCATCCGGAAATCGTGGATCAATACACCACCCGATGCGATGTATTGAAGCAATTCGAAAAGAATCTCTAAAAAATGCTATCATAAAGGCATCCACGGGGGCTGTGGATGCCTTTTTTAGTTAATTTTCCACGATTTCTTTGTATCTTTCATTTATAATGTGTACCTTTGCACCAAATATTTAAACGTTTAAAAATAAAATGGCATTAAAATGTGGTATTGTAGGCCTCCCAAACGTGGGTAAGTCTACACTGTTCAACTGTCTGTCTAGTGCAAAGGCACAGGCAGCTAACTTCCCTTTCTGTACTATCGAACCAAACTTGGGCGTCATCACCGTACCTGATGAGCGACTCAACAAATTGGCAGAGATTGTTCACCCAGGACGCATCGTCCCAGCTACTTGCGAAATCGTAGATATCGCAGGCCTCGTAAAGGGTGCCAGCAAGGGCGAAGGTCTTGGTAATAAATTCTTGGGAAATATCCGTGAGTGCGATGCAATCATCCACGTAATCCGCTGCTTCGACGATGACAACATCGTGCGCGAAGGTGGCGCCAAGGTTGACCCATTGGAGGATAAGAGCGTCATCGATACAGAGTTGCAGCTCAAGGACCTGGAAACCATCGAATCTCAGCTCGCCAAGCAGCAGAAGACTGCAGCTGCCGGCAACAAGGATGCCAAGCTGATGGTTACCGTGCTCGAGGCTTACAAGGCTGTTCTGGAGCAGGGAAAGAACGCCCGTGGCGTTACTTTCGAAACCAAGGAAGAGCAGAAAGTGGCTCACGACCTCTTCCTCCTCACTACCAAGCCAGTACTCTACGTAGCCAATGTAGATGAAGCTTCTGCCAAGACCGGCAACGAGTATAGCAAGAAGGTAGAGGAAATCGCCAAGGAAGAAGGTGCTGAGTGCATGGTCATCGCAGCCAAGACTGAGGAAGACATCGCATCGCTCGAAACCTACGAAGACAAGCTGATGTTCCTCGAAGAGCTCGGCCTGGAAGAGAGCGGCGTAAACCGACTCATCAAGAAGGCATACGCCCTGCTGAACCTTGAAACATTCATCACCGCAGGTGAGATGGAGGTAAAGGCATGGACCTATCACAAGGGCTGGAAGGCTCCTCAGTGTGCCGGCGTCATCCACACCGACTTCGAGAAAGGATTCATCCGTGCAGAGGTTATCAAGTATGATGACTATATCAAGTATGGCTCTGAAGCAGCAGTACGCGAGGCTGGTAAGCTCGGCATCGAGGGCAAGGAGTACATCGTGCAGGATGGCGACATCATGCACTTCCGTTTCAACGTATAAACGATTATGACAGCAAATTTGCTAAACTATATCGTATGGGACCCAGACCCAATCCTGGCTCACCTGGGTCCTATCTCCATCCGATACTACGCCACCTGCTGGATGGTGGGGCTGTTATTGGGTTATTTGCTCATGCACCGTCTCTACAAGGAGCAGAAGTTGGGCGAGGATAAGTTTGAACCGCTCTTCATCTACCTCTTCGTAGGCATCCTGGCAGGTGCCCGCCTGGGACACTGCATCTTCTATCAGCCGGAGTATTTCCTCACCCAGTGGGATCACATCATCGAGATGTTCATCCCGATGCACCACATGGCAGATGGCAGCTGGAAATTCACGGGTTACGAAGGATTGGCAAGTCATGGAGGCGTTTTGGGACTGTTCGTTGCCATCTGGCTCTACTGCCGCAAGACCAAGGTGGGCGGCTGGACTTTGCTTGACAACATGGGCATCGTATCAGGCATCACCGCCTGCTTCATCCGCCTGGGCAACCTGATGAACTCCGAAATCATCGGCAAGGTAACCAATGTGCCTTGGGCATTCATCTTCGTCAAGGAAGATCAGTACCCACGCCATCCCGGTCAGCTCTACGAGGCGATAGCCTATCTCTGCTTCTTCCTCCTCATCTTCTTCATCTACAAGAAGAAAGGACCCAAGAGTGTGGGTAGCGGACTCTATTTCGGTCTTTGCCTTACCCTCATCTTCGTCTTCCGCTTCTTCATCGAATACACGAAGGAGATTCAGGTGGCTTTCGAAGCAGGATTGCCTGTAGATATGGGACAGATTCTGAGCCTTCCACTCATCGCCCTTGGCGTATGGAGCATCGCTACCAGCGGCAAGAGAGCGAAGAAGACGGAAAGCAAAGCATAAGATTATCATAAGAATACAGATAGCCAAGGAGAGGAATCTCCCAGGCTATGCCAAGGAAAAGTTCCGCTCCGTGAAACGGAACGGAACTTTTTTCAGTTACAAGCAATCATTCATCCTAGTAATAACCAACATATATAATATAATATAATATAATATAATGTATGAATAGAAATATCATTATAAGCCTTCTCGCCACACTTCTCCTAGCAAGTTGCGGATACCAGAAGAAGCCGGAAGCTGCTTCCCCTTCCCGCCAGGGAGCGGGCAAGGACAACCTGCCCCTGAACGCACAGATTATCGGCTCCACCCCTGTCAAGAACCAGGGAAAGAGCGAACTCTGCTGGGCATACGGCATGCTTGCTACCATCGAGAGCGAGCATATCATGAAGGGCGACTCCGTAAACCTATCCGTGGCTTACGTTGCACGAATGATGCTTCAGGAGAAAGCCCTGGAATATTATTTCGCACAAGGCAAGAAACCCATCAGCATGCGAGGCATGGCTTCGATGCTCATACATTATATAGATAAGTATGGCGCACAACCATACGACAGCTATGAAGATCCAAAGGATGTGAACTATAAGATTCTCTGTCGAAAGGTGGAGAAACTCTGCGATGGAGCCATTGCCCAGAAGTCGGGCATCGAGAAACTGAAGGATGAACTCAGCAATCTCTTCGATAAGGAAATCGGCTACATGCCTGCCAAGCAGGTACACATGCTCGGTGCCGAATACACCCCATTGGAGTTTGCCCACAGCGTATGCTATCCCGAGGAGTACGTATCACTCACCAGTTTTACCCATCACCCTTACCGCGAGTACTTTGCCCTGGAAGTGCCGGATAACGCGATGCACGACCAGTTTCTCAATCTTCCGCTAGATGAGTTGATGCTTCATATTCAGAAAGCCGTAGAGAACGGCCATCCGGTTTGCTGGGAAGGCGACATCAGCGAAGAGGGCTTTACCCATGCCCAGGACAACTATGTGGAGGTTCAGAAGATGGAACTCCCCGTAACCCCAACTTCCCGCCAGAGAGAGTTTGAACAGCTCCGCACCACCGACGACCACGTGATGGAAATCATCGGCACCTTTCTGAAAGACAAGAAGCGCTACTACGTATGCCGCAATTCCTGGGGCAGGAACTGGGCAAACCAGGGCAGAATCTATCTTTCAGAAGACTATCTGCGCCTCAAAACCATCGCCGTGTTCATGAGTGAGGCAGCTTTCCTCTACGACCAAAGCCCCAAGCCAGCCCCTCAAAAACCTTATATATAAGGTATAGAAGAGGCAGAAACTGGCTAGGAAACCTGGAAGAGCCAAAAATGGTTGATATAGGTCAAATATGTGCTTCATAACACTTGTGTGCGCACACATATAGTTGATTTATGTCAAAAATAAGGGCTTTTTTGCGATTTTTCCCTCTAAAGATTTGGTTAGTTGCGGAAATCGTCGTACCTTTGCATCGTCATTAAGACAAAAGGTTATTAGGTTTTTAGGTTAAGATTGTTAGTTGTTTAAAAGGTTATTAGTTCAAAGGTAAAAAAAGATTGTTTATTCAAGGACGACAAAAAGAAATTTGTTTAGGTTATTAGGTTTTTAGGTTTAAGATTGTTAGTTGTTTAGTTAGGTTATTAGTTAGTAAGGTAATTTTAAAAAAAGATTGTTTATTCAAGGACAATAGGATAATGATTCATTAGGTTAAGCGTAACTTAAGGTAAAAAAGACAAATGTATCGGATAACAAAAAGATGACGCCTGAGCAGGACAATGACTGCTTCGGGCACTGCAACGGAGGGAAAAAGCTTGTGAAAGCCATCCTCCATTGAGTTATGAAACATTTGGGAATAAAGTATTAAAAGTGCGCAATTTCGAGTGACTCGAAGTTGCGCACTTCTTTTATATACAGAATCTTAAGCCCCATAAACACTTTTACACGCCGCTTTTCAAGCCCAATATGCACTTTTATGGATAGCTTTATAATAATATACACTAAATTATTTTGTTTTACCAACTAAAAATTGTAATTTTGCAGAAGATTATAAGATTAAAAAGAATATGGCAAAACATCCTCTTTGGAACGACGATTACTGGCTCTTGCTTCTCCAACTCTATCAGAAGAAGCCAATGGGCGTAAAGCCGCTATACTCCAAGGGTATAGTAGATTTAAGCCTGGAGCTACACATACAACCTGAGTATTTGCACGAGCAAATGTTCAAGTTGCAACGAGTTACGCCTCGTATCAAACGACTTTGGGATAAGTATGCCGACAATCCTCGACTACTTTCCCACGACATCAGCATCCTGCGCAAGATGAACGGATGCGGCAATGCAAAGGATTTCTTTGCAGGAGTAGAAGTGCGCGAATCGTTTGAGAAAGATTGGGAACCGCTGGCAGAAGAGCCATCGCTCACACCTATCAAGCTCATCATCATTCTCGACCTCTACTTCCAGCTCACACCTATCACCATGGTGCCGGAAACTCCCGAAATCATTGATCTGGGAAAACTGATGAAGATTTCGCCCAAACTGATTGCGGAAGTAATGACTGACTATCAGTACTGTGACCCTTACCTCAACAGGCAGAAAGCGCCAGACAGCAAGATACTTCAGGCATGCAAGACCATCTGGCACAGATATGGAAACGGAAATCCAGATAAATTGAATCAACTTGCCATCAAACTGCAAGAATACTTTAAATAAATAGATATGGCTCAAAAACTCATTCAGACACAGGCACAGAAGCTGCAACAGCTGCAAAGACTCTCCGCCCAGCAAATGCTGCAGGTGAAGCTCTTGGAGATGCCCCTCACCGAACTGGAGGATAGCATCAATGCCGAACTGGACGACAATCCTGCCCTGGAAAGTGAGAACCCTGACGATATGCTCAACGAAAGCTACGACGGAGACTCGCCTCTGGAGCATGATGCAGAAAACAGTAATGACGACAACGAAATGAACGACGATGATGCCTACGAGGCACAGTCGGAGAAAGAAGAGAGAAAAGATGAACTCGACCAGGCGCTGGAAAGCATCGGACAGGATGACCAGATGCCTGATTATAACACGGATAGATACAACAACCAGGACAACGCCGACTATGAGGAAATGGTCTACGGCGACACCACCTCCTTCTACGACAAGCTGAAGGAGCAGATGGACATGCAGAACCTTACCGACAAGGAGAAGGAAATCATGGAATACCTCATCGGTTCGCTCGATGACGACGGTCTGCTGCGCAAAGACCTGGACGGCATCTGCGATGAGCTTGCCATCTATCACAACATGGACGTATCGGAGAAGGAACTGGAACATGTGCTCCACATTCTCCAGACCTTCGACCCTGCGGGCGTAGGCGGCAGAAGTCTTCAGGAATGCCTTCTGCTACAGGCAAAGCGCCTGCCACGAGGCGTGCTCCGCAAAACGATGGAAGAAGTGTTCAGCGACTACTTCGAGGAGTTCACCAAGAAGCATTGGGACAAGATCAAGACTGGATTGGAACTCAACGATACCCAGCTTGCCACCCTGCAAGAGGAAATCAAGAAACTGAACCCGAAGCCAGGCGCATCGATGGGCGAAACCGAGGGCAGAAACATGCAGCAGATTACCCCGGATTTCATCGTAGATACCAACGACGACGGCTCCATCACCTTCAGCCTCAACCGAGGCAACATTCCAGAGCTAACCGTGTCGCCATCGTTCACCGACATGATCGACACCTACAGGAAGCATAAGGACAAGATGAGCCGCTCTGACAAGGAAGCCCTGCTCTATGCCAAGGAAAAGGTGGATAAGGCGCAGGGATTCATAGAAGCCATCAAGCAGCGCCGCCACACACTCATCGTCACGATGAAAGCCATCATCGACATTCAGCGACAGTTCTTCCTAGATGGAGACGAAGCCGACCTGAAGCCGATGATTCTCAAGGATGTGGCAGACAGAACGGGCTTGGATATCAGTACCATATCAAGAGTGAGCAACGTGAAGTATGCACAAACCAAGTGGGGCATGTTCCCGCTGAAGTTCTTCTTCACGGATGGCTACACCACCGAGGACGGCGAGGAGATGTCAACCCGCAAGATCAAGATAGCCCTGCAAGAGCTCATCAATCAGGAAGACAAGAAGAAACCGCTGAGCGACGAAGCATTGGCCAAGGCACTGAAGGAGAAGGGATTCCCTATCGCCCGCCGCACCGTGGCAAAATATCGCGAACAATTCAATATCCCAGTTGCACGATTAAGAAAATAAACTCCAGAAAGAGATTCCCGTAAGAAAGAACTCTTCTGAGAAAGAGAGAAAGAATACAGATTACGTTAGATTTATGAAAGAGAAGAATATCATATTGACTGCGCGAATCATGAGCATGGTCTTCACCCCCTTCTATCTGCCGATAGTGGGACTCATAGCCCTGTTCATCTTCAGCTATATGTCGTTGCTGCCGATGACATACAAGTTGGTGATGCTTGCCATGGTTTATTTGCTTACCGTGGTGGCACCCTCGCTGCTTATCCACCTCTACAGACTCTGTCAGGGCTGGACCTCCCACGAGTTGGGAAAGAAGGAGCGCCGCATCGTGCCCTACATCATCTCCATCCTGTGCTATTTCATCTGCTTCTTCTGGATGGAGTATCGCAACACGCCGCGCGTCATCAGCATCATCGTAGTGGTAGCACTCGCCATCCAGATGGCCTGTGCCTTCATCAACGTATGGTGGAAAATCAGCACCCACACGGCAGCCATCGGCGGTGTGGCAGGTTCGCTGGTTTCCTACGCCATCGCCTTCTCTTTCAATCCCCTGTGGTGGCTCTGCCTGGTATTGCTATTGGCAGGCGCCGTGGGAACCTCTCGCATGATCTTGCGACAGCATTCGCTATCCCAGGTGGTCACGGGATTCCTTATAGGCGTATCCTGCGCCATCCTGGTAATATAGCAACCTGAAGGTAATATAAGGCATCATATAAAAAAATTATAATTATAATATAAGAAGAAATGAAACCATTAGTAAGCATTATCATGGGCAGTACAAGCGATCTGCCTGTTATGGAAAAAGCATGTAAGTGGTTGAACGACAACCAGATTCCTTTCGAGGTGAATGCCCTCTCTGCTCATCGCACTCCAGATGCAGTAGAATCATTCGCCAAGGGAGCTAAGGAGCGTGGCGTAAAGGTAATCATCGCCGCTGCCGGTATGGCTGCCGCCCTTCCTGGTGTTATCGCAGCATCTACCCCACTGCCAGTTATCGGTGTACCTATCAAGGGTATGCTCGATGGTCTTGATGCCATGCTCAGCATCATCCAGATGCCTCCTGGCATTCCTGTGGCTACTGTTGGTGTGAATGCGGCTCAGAACGCTGCCATCCTCGCTGCCGAGATGATTGCCCTTGCCGATGAGGAAGTGGCTCAGAAGGTAGAAGCTTGGAAGGCGGGTCTCGGTGCCAAGATAGAGAAGGCCAACAAGGATTTAGCTGAGGTGAAATACGACTTCAAGTGTAATTAATCTAATATGTGATATGCCCCATCCTTTGGGGCATATTCTATTCTTATACATTATGGTAGATTTATTCAATTATACCCGCCGTGCCTCTTCTGTGGCACATATCGGAGCTATCGACCTGGGTGGCGATAATCCTATCCGCATCCAGTCGATGACCACCACCAACACCAATGATACCGAGGCTTGCGTTCGCCAGGCAGAGGAAATCATCATGGCTGGTGGCGAGCTGGTGCGCTTCACCACTCAGGGTTCCCGCGAGGCAGAGAACATGAAAAACATCAATGCCGGCATCCGTGCCGACGGCTATCAGACTCCGCTCGTAGCCGATGTTCACTTCAATCCTAACGTTGCCGACGTGGCTGCTCTCTATTGTGAGAAAGTACGCGTAAATCCAGGCAACTACGTGGATCCTGCCCGCAAGTTCATCAAGCAGGAATACACTGATGAAGAGTATGCTCACGAACTCAAGAAGATTGAGGAACGCTTCGTGCCTTTCCTCAACATCTGCAAGGAGAACCATACTGCCATCCGCATCGGCGTGAACCACGGTTCCCTCTCCGACCGCATCCGCAACCGCTACGGCGATACGCCAGAGGGCATCGTAGAGAGCTGCCTTGAATTCCTGCGCATCTGCAAGAAGGAGAACTTCCACGATGTGGTTATCAGCATCAAGTCATCCAATACCGTTGTGATGGTCCGCTCCATGCGCCTCCTGGTAGAAGAAATGGAGAAGGAAGGCATGAACTACCCACTCCACCTCGGCGTAACCGAAGCTGGCGAAGGCGAGGATGGCAGAATCAAGAGTGCCGTAGGTATCGGTGCCCTGCTGGCTGACGGCATCGGCGATACAGTCCGTGTAAGCCTCAGCGAGGAGCCTGCTGCAGAGATTCCGGTGGCTCGCCATCTGGTGGATTACATCGGCAAGAAGAAGGGACATCTTCTGATTCCTGCCGCAGCTTGTCCTAGCTTCGACTGGCTGCGCCCTACCCGCCGCGAAACCGTGGCCGTAGGCAATATCGGCGGCAACAACGTTCCGGTGGTTATCAGCAACCGAATCAAAGGCGAGAGCACCATTTGTGAGAACAAGGATGCTACGCCTGATTATATCTATATAGGCGGCAAGATGCCTAAGCAGTTTGTGCCTGGTCAGAGCTACATCGTAGATTACAATGTTTACGAGACGCTGAACAGCAAGCCTGAGACTACTGGTGCCAAGCTCTACCCTATCTTCCCTGCCATGGCAATGCCGCTCATCGCCAGCATCAAGGCAGACGTCAAGTTCCTCACCCTGCAGTTTGGTACTCCTGCCGAGGAATACATCGCCTGCCTGAAGGCTCATCCAGAGGTGGTGGTTATCTGCGTAAGCAATCATCAGAACCGTCTGGGCGACCAGCGTGCATTGGTTCACGAGATGATGAATGCCGGGTTGAAGAACCCTGTGGTTTTCGCCGAGATGTACCAGCACAGTAAGGAGGAGAAGAGCGACTTCCAGCTGGAGGCTGCTGCCGATATGGGTGCCTTGATGATTGATGGTCTTACCGATGGTATCTGGCTGATGAACGATGGTGACATCCCTGCCCAGACAGTAGATGAAACCGCTTTCGGCATTCTTCAGGCAGCCCGTCTGCGCACCAGCAAGACCGAGTATATCAGTTGTCCTGGTTGCGGCAGAACCCTCTACGATCTTCGTGAAACCATCGCCAAGATTAAGGAGGCAACCAAGCACTTGAAGGGCTTGAAGATTGGTATCATGGGCTGCATCGTGAATGGTCCTGGCGAAATGGCAGATGCCGATTACGGCTACGTAGGCGCCGGTCCTAACCGAGTAAGCCTCTACCGCAAGCAGGTTTGCGTAGAAAAGAACATTCCGCAGGAGGTGGCAGTAGAGCATCTGCTCGCCCTCATCGACTCGGATAAGCAATAATGATTTAGGCACGGATTACACAGATTACACGTTTTTTTTAAGATATTATAAACATGGTTTATTGGAAATAGAACCATAAATCCGTGTAATCCGCGTAATCCGTGCCTAATTTTAATGTTATCTTTAAGTTAATCTCCACCTCTTTATATGGTTCTTTCGTAAAAAAGACGTATCTTTGCAGCAGAAAAGGAGGCAAAATCTAATCTTTGCTCCCGTAATCATCAAAAACAGAAAATATTATGGCTGATACTAAGTTGCTCCTGGTAGAGGATGACGAAAACCTCGCCTATATGGAGAAGAGTTGCTTCGAGGATATCATCGGAGGATATGAGGTGAAAACCGCCGTTAACGGCAAGGAAGGACTGAAGGTTTGGCAAGACTTTCAGCCCGATGTCATCGTATCGGATATCGACATGCCTATCATGGACGGCATCGAAATGGTGAAGAACATCCGAGAGGTGGATGGAGAAACCATCATTCTGTTTACCACCGGCCTCACCGCACCCAAGGATTTGAAGGCAGGTTATGCCGCCGGAGCCAACAACTATATCAAGAAGCCTTTTATTCCCGAAGAGCTTGATGCCCATATACATAGCCTCATCCAGCTGAAAGCCGGAAAACGCAGCGAAAACGCCAGCAACCAGATAAAACTGGGCAAATACCTGCTGGATGCCAACCACGCCACCCTGAAAGATACGCAGGAAGGCAGCGAAAAGAAGCTTACGGCACGAGAGGCTAAGATCCTCGAACTGCTGGCGGTAAACAAGAACGAGGTGGTGCGCCGCGAAGCCGTGTTGAGCCGTTTCTGGGGAGTGGAAGACAAGGATTACTTTGCTTCCAGAAGCCTCGATGTTTTCATCAAGAAAATCCGTACGGCGCTGGAAGACGAACCAAGTGTAGAGTTAAGGACCATCCGGGGCGTAGGCTTCAAACTCATTGTAGAATAACTGCAAGCCCGTTGTCGAAGCATCGGTATGAAGACCTTTGCATAAAAACATTATACAGAGAAAGAAAAAAACAACAATAAAGCAAAGCATTATGTTTAAGTCGATACTTTACTATATATTAATGATAGCGGAAATCTGTAGCACCATGTTTGTTGGTGGTATAGTAATGGGCATCTATTTTGCCTCCTCTGGCAAACTGGAAGAGGTAAATGCCAACGACCAGGCTTCCTTCCTCAAGGCAGGAACTCCCATTATTTATGTTTTCTGCATTCTTGCTATGCTTATATTATGGTTCACCTTCAGCATGGCAAAGTTTTCCAAGTTTACGCTGGGCAGAGTGAATCCAGCCTACAAGTGGAAGGCTATGTTCTGGTACACCCTTCCCCTGTTTGGAATTACCTTGATGTTTATCGCCCTCTTCAATTTTTTGGGCATCGATATATACAACAAGGACTTCATGGCTTTCAGTTATATGGAGCGACTTCCGATGATTCTTATAAGCTCTTTTATCTCAGCCTATATTATCTTCGGCGCGATATACGAAGAACTGATCAAATGCGGAAAGAAGACATGGGTTTCTTACCTTACCGTTCTTGTATTCAGCATCATACCATTTTTCGCCTCTACCCTGGGCCAGTCATTGACATGGATTATCATGATGATGATATGGAGCATCGTGCAGACATCAATCCTTTTTTATATCTACAAAATCACAAGGAGTACCATCGTGGCATTTGTGGCCTGTATCATCTGTAATCTGATTCCTACCGATATTTCCAATATTCCTCTGTGTACTGCCATGGGAAGCTTTGGATCCGCATTGACAGCAAGCTGCATCGGCAGTTATTTAGGAGCAAAGAAGGAAGGCAGAGAAACCGAATACCTCTTGGATGAATAAAGAAGAAAGGAGAAGATGATATGAATGCCAACCGCACCAAGATACTCAGCACCGCTGCCCTAATAGCCATCCTCCTTATCCAAATGTTCTGGATGTGGAACACCTATAACATCAACGCGCGGCAATTAGGAAAGGAATATGATGAGATATTGAAGAAAACCATCGCCTTAGAGTTGGATAAAACAAATAGGTGCGATTCTTTTTTTGAGTCGGGAGATACCGTTGCTAACAGTAATATCTATAATTCTACACTATCCCTTTATGATGCCATCTACAAAAAATCGCATCAAGATGCCAACATCGATACCTTAACAATTATTGCCGACTCCATAATCAAAGCAGAGAAGTTGCCTTTCCGCATTGACATCAACAAGGTGAACATGAAAACAGGAAAGGTGATAGAAGGCAAAAATATCAACAGCAATATTTTCCCCTTCCTGGAGGAAGTGAAAACCAACATTCTGCCTGTAAGACTGGACTACAGCGTAGGCTTCCAGATGACTATCACCAACGGAAGTATCTACATCATCAGACATAACTGGGTGCTGCTCCTCATCTCTATCCTTATTTCCATCGTCATCATCCTGAGCCTCATCGACCAGATTAACTACATCGATGAGCAGGAAAGGGTGCGCCTGCTGCGCGAGGACTTCTCCTATGCGATGGTTCACGACATGAAGTCGCCCCTTACCTCCATCATCATGGGAACCAAGTATCTGCATAGCGGCGTACTGGAAAAGAAGCCGGAAATGAAGGAGAAATATTTCTGCATCGTAGAAGACGAGGCGCAGCATCTGCTTGCCCTCATCAACCGCCTGCTCACCATCTCGAAACTGGAGCACGGCAAGCTGCATATTCAGAAAGCAGAGGTAAATTTGGAAACGATGATAGATGATGTAGCGGATAAATACAAGGCAAAATCGGCGAAACCGATTCATATCACCACCCACATAAGAGCCACCACCGCCCTGGCCGACGAGGAATATCTGAAGGAAGCCATCAGCAACCTGGTGGATAACGCCACCAAATACTCTAAGGAAGAAATCAATATCCAGATTTCCACCCTAGAGAATGATAAGAACGTATATATCAATGTATTCGACGAGGGTATCGGCATAGCCAAGAGCGAACTGAAAAACATCTTCAACCGCTTTGAGCGTGCTGCAGAGCACGAAAGGGATGCCCGGAAAACCCGTGGGGCTTCGGCATCGGTCTCAACTACGTGCTGCAGGTAATCAACGCCCATGGCGGAAGGATAAGCGTAAAGAGCGAAAAAGACAAATGGTCGGAGTTCACCATCTCGCTGCCGAAATACTAGCCCATGAAGGAGTAGCCCCAGATGCTTTTCATCATCTGGAAGCCGCCGTTTCATCTGCATCAGAATCCCGGCAGACAAATACATCGACAACGGTTCGCCTATCGATTATGAGCAACTGTACGCCCAGGTTGTCTATGAACTGACCGAGCAGAAGGTGCCCTACTGGTTCTACAACGAAGAGGTGGCCCGCATCCAGGAGCGCAACTATCCCTTCTTTAAATCAGATGACGTAGAAGGCATGCTGAAAGCCTGCTTCCGTACGCCCAAGAATCAGGAAGAAGGAAGATGGATGACCATAGCCGAAATCTTCAAGGTTTTGCAGGAGCAGTATCCGATGCTCATCGCCGACCACAGAACCAAGATCCGTATCGGACAGGCCATGAAATTCCTGAATTGCGAGAGAAAGCGAACCAACAAGGGACCTGCTTATTATCTCTGTTCAAAAATGGCGAAAACATGCTGAAAAGTATGTGGAAAACCATTTTAAAAAGGGTCTTGTCGCAGCAAAGCGTGTAGTGTGGTGTAGTGTGAGTGTAGTGTCAACGCCCACACTACACGCCACTAAACTAATTAATAATCAACGGTTTAAGCATCGCAGAGTGTAGTGTGCAATAGAAATCGACAATTGGTTATCCACGATGTGGAAAACGGTTGTTTATAATTTTGTCGCACCATGCGTCGTTTTGTGCCTGGCGATGGCAAAAAGTTGCCCTAGTAGAGGGCAATATTGTATAAAGGATAATTGGCAAGTCAATACTGCTCTCTATAAGGTGACATGGATGAATTGTTTGTTTAAAGAAATAAAAAACTTGCATTTTATTTTGTTATGTGCTAAAATAAATGTAATTTTGCAGCATGAATGGGGTTACACCTTATTAAAATAAAGAAAATATTTCTAAAACGACAAGGATGCAAACCCTCTATCAAGAAGAAAAAGAAATAAAATAATAATATAAAAACAATGGAATACAACTTCAGAGAAATCGAGAAGAAATGGCACCAGAAATGGGTCGAGAACAAGACCTATAAGGTTGTCGAGGATGAAAACAAGAAGAAATTCTATGTGCTCAACATGTTCCCTTATCCATCAGGAGCTGGTTTGCACGTAGGTCACCCACTTGGTTATATCGCGAGCGATATCTATGCACGCTACAAGCGTTTGAACGGATTCAACGTATTGGACCCTATGGGTTACGATGCTTACGGTTTGCCTGCAGAGCAGTATGCTATCCAGACCGGTCAGCACCCAGAGGTTACTACCGTAGCCAACATCAACCGCTACCGCGAGCAGCTCGACAAGATTGGCTTCTGCTTCGATTGGGACCGTGAGGTTCGTACCTGCGACCCTAAGTATTACCATTGGACTCAGTGGGCTTTCCAGAAGATGTTCAACTCATTCTTCTGCAACAGCTGCCAGAAGGCTCAGCCTATCGAAAAGCTCATCAAGCACTTCGAGGAGAAGGGTTCTGCTGACTTGAACGTGGCTCAGAACGAGCAGATTGACTTCACAGCCGAGGAGTGGAACAGCTTCGACGACGTGAAGAAGCAGCAGATTCTGATGAACTACCGCATCGCTTACCTCGGAGAAACGATGGTAAACTGGTGCCCAGGTCTGGGTACTGTGCTTGCCAACGACGAGGTAGTAAACGGCGTAAGTGAGCGTGGCGGTTATCCTGTAATCCAGAAGAAGATGCAGCAGTGGTGTTTGAGAACATCTGCTTACTCTCAGCGTCTGCTCGACGGTTTGGAGACCATCCAGTGGAGCGACAGTATCAAGGAAACCCAGAAGAACTGGATTGGCCGTTCTGAGGGTACAGAGGTAGTATTCTCTGTAAAGGACAGCGACGTGAAGTTCACCATCTTCACTACCCGTGCCGATACCATGTTTGGCGTAACCTTCATGGTTCTGGCTCCAGAGAGCGAGTATGTTCAGCAGGTAACTACTGCCGAGCAGAAGGAAGAGGTAGAGAAGTATCTGGACTACGTGAAGAAGCGCACCGAGTTGGACCGTATGGCTAACCACAGCGTAACAGGTGTATTCTCAGGAAGCTACGCCATCAATCCATTCACCGGCGAGGCTATCCCTGTATGGATTTCAGAATATGTATTGGCAGGATATGGTACAGGTGCCATCATGGCTGTGCCTGCTCACGATAGCCGTGACTACGCCTTTGCCAAGCACTTCAACCTGCCTATCATTCCTCTTATCGAGGGTGCTGATGTTTCAGAGGAGAGCTTCGATGCCAAGGAAGGCATCGTAACTAACTCACCTGTAGCAGGCAAGAGCAGCATGGATGGCTTCTCTCTGAACGGACTCACCGTGAAGGAGGCTATCGCAGCTACCAAGAAGTTTGTTACCGAGAAGGGCATCGGCCGAGTAAAGGTAAACTATCGTCTCCGCGACGCCATCTTCTCTCGTCAGCGCTACTGGGGTGAGCCATTCCCTGTATATTACAAGGATGGAATGCCACAGATGGTTCCAGAGGAGTGCCTGCCACTCGAATTGCCAGAGATTGAGACCTACAAGCCAACAGAAACTGGCGAGCCACCATTGGGCAGAGCCAAGAAGTGGGCTTGGGATACTGAGAAGAAAGAGGTGGTTGACAAGAGCCTCGTAGATAACAAGACCGTATTCCCACTGGAGCTCAACACTATGCCAGGTTTCGCAGGTTCATCTGCTTACTACCTGCGCTACATGGATCCTCACAACGATGAGGCACTCGTAGGCAAGAAGGCTGATGAGTACTGGCAGAACGTGGACCTCTACGTAGGTGGTTGCGAGCATGCTACCGGTCACTTGATTTACTCTCGTTTCTGGAACAAGTTCCTCTTCGACCTCGGCGTAAGTTGCAAGGAAGAGCCATTCCAGAAGCTGGTGAACCAGGGTATGATCCAGGGCCGCTCTAACTTCGTTTACCGCATCAACAGCGATGACCACGACAAGGCTCCTGTATTCGTAAGCCTGAACCTGAAGAAGGATTACGACGTAACTCCTATCCACGTAGATGTAAACATCGTAAGCAACGATGTATTGGATATCGAGGCATTCAAGGCTTGGCGCCCTGAATATCAGAACGCTGAGTTCATCCTGGAGGATGGCAAGTACATCTGCGGATGGGCTATCGAGAAGATGTCTAAGAGTATGTTCAACGTGGTGAATCCAGATATGATTGTCGAGAAGTATGGTGCTGATACCCTGCGTCTCTACGAAATGTTCCTGGGTCCTGTAGAGGCAAGCAAGCCTTGGGATACCAACGGTATCGACGGTTGCCACCGCTTCCTGAAGAAGTTCTGGGGCTTGTTCTATGAGAACCGCTCTGACAACTTCCTTCCATCAGCCGACGAGGCAGCGAAGCCAGAGAGCCTGAAGAGCGTTCACAAGCTCATCAAGAAGGTAAGCGAGGACATTGAGAAGTTCTCTTACAACACTTCTATCTCAGCCTTCATGATTGCCGTGAACGAACTCGGTCAGCAGAAGTGCCACAACAAGGAACTCCTGAAGGATCTCGTCATCCTCATCGCTCCATTCGCTCCACACATCGCAGAAGAGTTGTGGGCAGCACTTGGCGAGCAGGGCAGCGTTTGCGATGCAGCATGGCCTAAGTATGATGAGCAGTATCTGAAGGAGAACGACATGCAGCTCACCATTTCCTTCAACGGTAAAGCTCGTTTCCAGATGACTTTCCCTGTGGATACTCCTAACGAGGAAATCCAGAAGCAGGTATTGGCAGACGAGAAGAGCCAGAAGTACTTGGAGGGATTCAACGTATTGAAGGTAATCATCGTACCGAAGAAGATTGTCAACGTAGTGTTGAAAAAGTAATTTATTGATAATATACAGAAGGTCGTCTCATCTAAAAATGGGCGACCTTCTGTGCTTTAAAAATACGAGGAAAATATTATGCAAATAGCAATCAGTCAATCAATTAAGAATGAGTGCAAGGATTATTTCTACATTACCCTTGGACTCTTGCTTTACACATTTGGATGGACCATCTTTCTGCTTCCATACCAGATAGTAACGGGTGGCGTAACGGGTATCGCAGCCGTGATTTACTACGGCACGGGGATACCTATCTATTTGTCATATTTTCTCATCAATGCAGCCTTGCTGCTTGCCGCACTGAAGATACTGGGATTCAAGTTCATGGTGAAAACCATCTACGCCATCATCATGCTATCCGTGTTCCTGGCTGTGGCGCAAGACTGGATGATAGGTGAAGATGGAAAGATGATACAGGTGCTGGGCGTGGGACAGGACTTCATGTCGCTCATCATCGGCTGTCTGTTTACGGGATTATCGCTCGCCGTCGTCTTTCTGCACAATGGAAGTACGGGTGGAACGGATATCATCGCCGCCATCGTGAACAAATATCACAACATCTCGCTGGGCCGGGTGCTCATCTTTGTGGATCTCCTCATCGTGGGCAGTTCGTTCTTCGTCTTCAATGCGAAGCCCGACTTTACTACGATAGACGCCGTTAGAAAGGTGGTATTCGGTCTCTGTACGATGGTGATAGAGAACCTGGTACTCGACTATGTGATGAACGCCAAGCGAGAGAGTGTGCAGTTCATGATATTCAGCAAGAAATATCAGGAGATAGCCAACGCCATCGGTACGCAGATGGACCATGGTGTAACCATTCTTGACGGTCATGGCTGGTACACGGGCGACGAGATGAAGGTGCTCTGTATCCTGGCAAAGAAGAACGAGAGCGTCACCATCTTCCGCATCGTCAAGATTATCGACCCGAATGCCTTTGTAAGTCAGAGTGCCGTTATCGGTGTGTATGGCGAGGGATTTGATGAGATGAAAGTGAAAATCAAGGAAAAAGACATTAAAATAATTAAAAGTTAAAAGTTTATAGCGGCTTCGCCGTATAGCAAGAAGCACTATTGCAAGAATGCCCTATAAACTATTAACTATAAATTATAAACTTATGAAAAGGATAGTATTTGCAACAAACAACCAGCATAAGCTCCAGGAGATTCGCGACATCCTGGGCAGCGACTACGAGGTAGTATCGCTGAAGGAAATAGGATGCAACGTGGATATTCCGGAAACGGGTAATACATTGGAAGAGAATGCCTTACAGAAGGCACAGTATGTTTATGACCATTACCACGTAAGTTGCTTTGCCGATGATACCGGTCTGGAGGTAGAGGCACTGGATGGTGCCCCTGGCGTTCACAGTGCCCGCTATGCCGAGGGAACCGACCACGACAGCGAGGCAAACATGGCTAAGCTGCTTAGAGAACTGGATGGCAAGGAAAACCGCCAGGCTCGCTTTCGCACCGTCATCTGCTACATCGAAAAGCAGGATGTATGCCCTTGCGGCTGCACCAGCATCAAGAAGATTCATCAGTTTGACGGCATCGTGAATGGTCACATCGCCACCGAGAAGCACGGCACCGAAGGCTTCGGCTACGACCCAATCTTCGTACCCGAAGGCTATGATAAGAGCTTTGCCGAGCTGGGTGAGGAAATCAAGAACGGCATCAGCCACAGAGCCAGAGCCGTGGTCAAACTGGCAGAATACTTGAGAAAGAAGTAAGGAAGTAAAGAAAAAGAAGTAGATATAGAAATAGATATGAAACGGCTATATTGTCTATTTATCATCATATTATACCTTGCCATAAGCATCCCATCCTATGCCCAGTTTACGATCAACGGAAAGCATATCATCTATGATAAGCAAAACGACACGTATATGGCTTGCATCCCGGAGGATGCTTTTGGTAAGGATTATGAAGCAATCATCCTGTTGGATATTGCCTCAGATTGGAGCGACCTCAGCATTGATGGCACCCAGATAGCTTACAGCTATACTTTCAAGCAAGTGGAAGGCAACAAGCTTTACTCCATTCATGCCCGAAAAGGTAATAAGGAAATCAATACCAAGATTACCTTCACCTTCTTGCCTCTGCTGGTGCTGCAAGGCTCATTCGGCTATGATTATGCCCAAGGAAGCATGTCATTGTATTCTCCTGATGCCACAGAGCCAACCATCTCCTTAATCAAAGCCAAATGGAGAGGAGGTTCCACCAATACGGCGGATAAGCACAAGAGAAACTACAAGATAAAATCTATCAACTTCAAAGGCAAGAGCCAGGACATCTCGCTCCTGGGGATGAGAGAAGACAATAACTGGATTATGGATGCAGGACAAATTGACCTGTTCCGCCTGAGAAACCGCATTGCCACAGAGATTTGGAACGACTTTGCCACCAAGCCATACTATGCCTCGAAGGAGCCTAAGGCCAAGAGTGGCGTAACGGGAAAAGTGGTAGAGGTTATCCTCAACAACGAATATCGCGGCATCTATTCGCTGACCGAAGCCATGGATAGAAAGGAGTTGAAACTCAAGAAATACGATGATAAGAATCAGGAGTTTCACGGCCAGCTTTGGAAGGTAAGTTCGTGGGACAAGGCAACCTTCTGGGACATCGATAAAGACTACAATAACACCCAGGAAACCTGGCATGCATTCGAGACTAAATATCCTGATATAGACGATGTAAACCCTACTGATTACAGTCCGCTTTATGAAGCCATTGATTTTGTTGCCAACAGCAATGACGAGGCATTCAAGAAAGAAGTGGGCGATTACTTCGATATTCCTGTACTCATTGACTATCAGCTATTCCTGGAAACTCTGAAGCCTGTGGATAATAATGGCAAAAACATGTATTGGGGAATCTATGATGTGGCAAAAAGCAAGAAGCTAACCCTTGCCATCTGGGACTTAGATGCCAGCGTAGGACAAGATTGGCATTGCTCCACCCCACTTCATCCAGATTATATATTGCCAAATACAGACTTGGGAGTGAAGGATGGTTTCAACCTATATCATAGGCTCAGCTCCTTGAATGTAGATAACTATAATGAAAAGGTGGCTAACAGATATCAGGAATTAAGAAAGACTTATTTCAGCGAGGAAAATCTCATCTCCAGATATCAGGGCTATTATGATATGCTGGTGAAAAGTGGTGCAGCCAGCAGAGAAGAGTGCAAATGGTCGAAAGACTCAGATATTGGCGGCTATCCCCTGAACTTCAAGTCAGAAATAGAATACATCAAGAATTGGATTATCAACAGATTGAACTATCTGGATACCAACCAATTCCCGATTTCAACCAATATCTATGATGTGTATCGGTCTGAGGGTTCAAAGCAAAAGTCTGTTTATAACATGCTGGGACAAAAGGTAGGCAGCTCTTATAAAGGGCTTAAAATAATGAATGGAAAGAAATATTATACAACCCAATAAAGAACAAAAGATATGATTAATACCCTCTCGATATTAATCCCTACATATAATAATGTATGCTTTGAGCTTGTAAGGAGTTTACAAGCTCAGGCATCATTATTGTCTGTTTCTGCATCTGATTTCAAGTACGAAATCATCGTTGCCGACGATGGTTCCACCGACAAGACAACCATAGAGGGCAACCGCATCATCAACACCCTGCCCCATTGTCGCTACATAGAAAGAGAAAAGAACGTAGGCAGAGCCGCCATCCGCAACTTCCTGGCAAAGGAGGCACAATATCCCTGGCTGCTGTTTATCGATAGTAATATGAATGTTATTAATAATGAATATCTCGCCAATTACCAGAAAGAAGAAGAAGAAGAAAGCGACGTAATCTATGGTGGTTATCAGATAAAAAGGGATGCTGACACGCAAGAACGTCTGAAATATAATCTGCGCTATATCTTCGAACTGGCGGGTGTCCAGAATGGAGATTACCGCCTGCGTCAAATAAATCCATACGGAGATTTCCATACCTCCAACTTTATTGCCAAGCGCAGCATCATGCTGAAATATCCCTTCGACGAACGCTTTTTCCACTATGGATACGAAGACGTTCTTTGGGGTAAAACACTAAAAGACAATCAAATATCCATCCATCATGTGGATAATCCACTCGGTTATGAACATTTCATTGGAAACATGTCGTTTATCAACAAGACAGAAGAAAGCCTGCATACCCTCTACCAGTTTAGAAAAGAGCTGCAAGAATACTCAAAAATCATCAGTTATGCCAACAAAGTGAAAGGCTGGCATCTCTATGCACCCTGCCAACGACTCTTCCCATTACTCAGCTTACCAATAAAAGCAAGGCTTACAGGCAATAAACCAAGCATTTTCTTGTTTAATATATATAAGTTGTTATATTATATACATTTAGATACATGAGTAAGAAAATATTAATACTCCTCTCGTTCCTGCTCCTGCAGGTTACATCATACAGAGCAATCGCTGCAATCGGCGACTGGAAAGCCTACATGGCATATAGTGAAGTGCAAGAGTTAGAACAAGCCGGAAACCTGATATTTGTTCAGGCTTCCAACAATCTCTATGTCTATAACCAAAACGACCAGAGCATCCAAACATTCAGCAAGATGGATTATCTGAGCGATTGTGGCATTCAGCACATTGCTTATAACAAGGCAGCAAAACGCCTGCTCATCTTCTATAGCAATGCCAACATGGACTTGATGAACATCAGCAACTATGATGTTCAGAATCTCTCTGATTATTATTCAGCCTCTACCACAGGTGAAAAAACTGTAAACGACATCTACATGTATGGCAAATATGCCTACATGAGTAATGGTTTCGGCATTATAAAAGTAAATGTTGCAGATGGCGAAATCAGCGATACTTATAATCTCGGATTCAAGGTAAACTGGTGCGAGATTAAAGATAGTCATATCTATGCATATAGTCAAACAAACGGACAATATCGTGCCTTGCTTAACAGCAATTTACTCGATAAGAATAATTGGAGCAAAGTGGGAGGCTATGTTGCCAAGAAGCAGGAAGATAAAAGCGCTTTGAAACAGATTATTAGCACATTACAGCCAGGAGGCCCGAAATACAACAACTTCTATGGAATGCGCTTTGTTAATAATTTACTTTATACTTGCGGAGGACTTTGGGGACATTTAATTGACGCTGGCCGCCCTGGTACTATACAAGTATTAGATAAGGACAACTGGACAATTTATGATGATAGTATAGCAGCAAAAACAGGAATAAAATATGTTGATGTCAATTCTGTCGACGTAGATCCATTAGACCCTAATCATGTTTTCGCAGGTGCAAAAAGTGGACTTTATGAATTTCAGAACGGCAAATTCATCAAGCATTATAATTCAGAAAACAGCTTGATTACTTCATTTAATAACACAAGCAAGAATTACCAGCTTATCACGAGTGTAAAATTTGATACAGACGGAAATCTATGGATGTTAAACAGTCAATCTCCATCCAATCAATCACTTATAGAATATACAAAAGATGGAAAGTGGGTTTCTCACCATAAACCAGAATTATATAATTTAGGTTCTTTAGAATGCCTCATGCAGGACAGCCGTGGATTACTATGGTTTGTCAACAACCACCATGAATTACCATCAATATATTGTTATCAGGCATCAACTGACCAACTAAACAAATATTCTTCTTTTGTAAACGAAGATGGAGCTACACTATCCCCTGTATTTGTAAGATATGTAACTGAAGACAAAAACCAGGATATATGGATAGGAACCAATATTGGTCCCCTACTCCTATACAAAAAAGATATTACATCAGATACACCTATATTCACCCAAGTGAAAGTTCCACGTAATGATGGAACCAATTATGCCGATTATCTTCTTAGCGGAGTGGATATTTCATGTATAGCTATTGATGGTAGCAACAGAAAATGGTTTGGAACAAATGGCAATGGCATCTATGTAATCAGCAATGATTGCTTGACTCAAATTTACCATTTTACGACCAATAACAGTAACTTACTGTCTAATAATATAGAGGCTATTGCCATAAATGAGCAGACAGGAGAAGTCTTCGCCGGAACCGATAAGGGACTCTGTTCTTACCTGAGTGATGCCAGCTCCCCAAATAACGAAATGACGAAAGATAATGTCTGGGCTTATCCTAATCCAGTAAAGCCAGATTACACGGGTCTTATCACCATCACCGGCCTATCTTTCGATGCAGATATAAAAATAGTTACAACCAATGGCATCCTTATAAACCAGGGCAGAAGCAACGGCGGTACCTACACTTGGAACGGCAAGGACCTGAAAGGTCAAAAGGTGGCAAGTGGCATCTATATGGTAGAAACAGCTACTAGCGACGGCAGCAAAGGTACTGTCTGCAAAATAGCAATCGTCAAATAAAACAAGAAAAGTGCATCCATGACTCGACAAAGAAAACATTGGATAGACTTACTGCGAGGCATTTGCATGCTTGCAATCCTCCTCGACCATACAGAGATTTACTACACAGGCATTAATATCATTGATTACAATGCCTATGTAGTAAACGCTCTCACCATTTTCTTTATGCTTTCAGGCTATCTAATGTATAAGGAAAATGGTTTTGATATCAGAAAAAAGATGAAATCTATCGCCCAAACGTTATTGCTCCCCTATTTCATCTTTTCTGCCCTCATCTCGCTTCCCAAGGACCTTGTACATGGCAACGAAATCAACATCATGAATATCTGCGAGCAAATCATTCTTGGGCAGGCTTCCTGGTTCATAGCAGCCCTTTGCCTATCCGAAACTATCTTTGCCGTAACAATCTGGATAGCTAGAGGAAAAGACCTGGCTTTGTTCTGCGTCGGCATCATGGGATTTGGCTTTTCCATCTACTTATCCCAAGGGCAACAACCTTATCCTTGGCAACTAGACAACAGCATGCAAGCTTTGCTATTTCTCTTGATAGGATACACTTACCACAAACATGAAAAAGAAGTTTATATCATCAATCGCATAACATACATACCGATATGTACCATTCTTCTTATCTGCATCAAAATATATGAAAACATGAACAATGTCAATATGCTGATATGGCCGATATCCATCAACAACTATCCGATATTCTTACTGGATATACTCTTATGCAGTGTGCTGATGGTACAAATATTTAAAAGACTTCCACCTTGCAAATGGCTGGAATGGACAGGTTCGCATTCCCTGGTTTACTATTTTCTATGTGGAGGCGTGCCACTCATTATAAGCAGAATATTCGAAAAGATAGGACTAAGCTATCATGGCAACTATCTATACGTAATAGCAGCATTCATCACCGTATATATAATAACAACCATCCTAACATGGTTCATTTACAGATATTTACCTTTTACAATAGGAAAGAAATATGAAAATAGCTCCTATAGTTAAACTCCCTGGCCCTTTTATGCCTTTCATTTTTATGATGGCAGCTGTAGCCATATCTGCTATCAAATTAAATAAAAAGGTCTGATTGCTTTGATATCTCATTATATTTTTGTACTTTTGTAGGCATGAAACTAAGCATTATCATACCAGTCTATCGCACCCAGGATACACTCTCCAGATGCTTGGAGAGTATCTTGTGCCAATCATTCACCGACTACGAGATGATTCTCGTTGACGATGGATCGCCCGACGAGTGCCCCCGCCTCTGCGATGAATATGCTGCAAGAAATAAGAATATCCTCGTTATTCACAAAGAAAACGGAGGATTGAGCGATGCTCGCAACAGGGGTATAAAACAAGCACAAGGAGATTACATCACCTTTGTGGATAGCGATGATACGATTGTGGATAATACCTTGGAAAAACTGATGAAAGAACTACAGGAACATCCACACGTAGATATTCTGGAATATCCTGTTCTGGAAAGATATGGCAACAAGAACAGGCAAACGGAACTGAACTTCACGCCACGTGAATATACCCATCCCCTGGAATACTGGTTAGAAGAAAAAGGATATCACCATACCTATGCCTGGAACAAAATCTATAAGCGCCATCTCTTTGACCATATAGAATTTCCTAAAGGCAGAACCTTCGAGGATGTATGGACCACCCCATTACTGATAGGATTAGTTCGCAAAACCGAGGACAATGCTATTTGCCAACAGGAAATGAACAAAGCCAATGATTATCCCATCATCAGAATGACAAATGTGGGAAAATACATCTATCATTGGAATAACCAAGGTATTACCGCCAAGGCAAAATACAAGGATCTGAAATCATTATATGATGGACATATCCGAGTATGGAATAGCATGATGAAAAGTATCAGGGAAAATACCAGATTTCAGGAAAAATACGATTATCAGATTCTGGAATATATGGCACAAATACTCAACATCATGCTCGATCTCTACGAAACCTCGGGGAAATATGAATCCAACCCACCACTCGTAGAATATCTGAAAATCATTCATAATAAACATAAAAGAAGCAAGAGACATCAGGAAAACAGGTACACCCCAAACACGGGGAATACTATTGCTATCCCTTTGAAACTCAAGCTTCTCAACATATTAGGTTATCAGCAATTATGCAAACTCAACAAATTCATACATCAAATAATCCGTTTGAGCAAAACGCTCAAGCTCCATTGGTAAGCTTCATCATCACAACTTACAACTTGCCTTCGGAGTATCTGGAACTTTGCTTAAGAAGTATTCTGAAACTCTCGCTCAACCCAAAGGAGAGAGAAATCATCATGATTGATGACGGTAGCGAACTGTCACCTATCCAGGACTTGATGGATTACCAAGACGACATCATCTATTTGCGCCAGCGCAACCAGGGGCTGTCTATGGCAAGAAACAAAGGCATACAGATAGCCACCGGCAAATACATCCAGTTTATAGATGGTGATGATTATCTGCTTCAAACGGCATACGAACACTGTCTGGATCTCGTAAGATACCACAACCCAGACATTGTATATTTCGAACTCACAGACCAAGAGGTAAAGGCCGTACCATATTCATATACAGAGCCCGTAAGCGGAAGCACCTTCCTACACAACAACAACTTACGAGGCTCTGCCTGCAGCTATATCTTTAAGCAGGATATCCTGCATGAGCAGCGCTTTACACCAGGCATTCTGCATGAGGACGAAGAGTTCACCCCACTCTTGTTTTTAAAGGCTGAGAGAATCATCACCACCGATGCCAAGGCTTACTTCTATCGCACCAGGAAAGACTCCATCATGCATCAGAGAGAAAACAAACGTCACAGTTTGAAAAGACTTGCCGATACAGAACTGGTCATCTTCCACTTGCAGGAGAAAGCAGCCCTGCTATCTGATACAGAAAGAGTGGCTCTGAATAGAAGAATAGCCCAACTGACAATGGACTACCTCTATAATACAATCCTGTTGACACGCAGTACCCGGCATTTGGAAGATGCCATCAAGCGACTGCATGACAAGGGACTCTATCCACTGCCAGACAAAAAATATACCAAGAAATATCAGTTGTTCTGTAAAGCCATCAGAAGCAAGGTAGGCAGAAGACTCATGGTGATGACTTTACCACAAATCAAGGCATAGCCATTATGCTTTTCTTGCAATTTATTATACAAATATCCTGATAAAGATATGAAGATACTACTCATGGGAGAATACAGTAACGTGCATGCCACACTTGCCGAAGGACTTCGCAAGCTGGGGCATCACGTTACCGTGCTCTCCAACGGCGACTTTTGGAAGAATTATCCACGAGATATAGACCTGGTAAGGAAGCCTGGAAAACTGGGCGGAATCATGTATATGATAAAGTTATACACAATTGTGCATAAGTTGAGAGGATACGACATCGTACAACTCATCAACCCAATGTTTCTGGAGCTGAAGGCAGAACGCATCTTCCCTATTTACCAATATCTGAGAAAGCATAACAAGAAGGTAATTCTGGGTGGATTCGGAATGGATTACTATTGGGTAAACGTTTGCTGCAAAGATAAACCTTTGAGATACAGCGATTTCAATATAGGAGACAAATTAAGAACCAATACCGATGCCTTGAAGGAAAGAAAGGATTGGCTGGGAACAGAAAAAGGAAGACTCAACCAGATGATTGCCGAAGATTGCGACGGCATCATAACGGGACTTTATGAATACTGGGCATGTTATCAACCAAGTTTTCCACAGAAAACAACCTTTATCCCCTTCCCTATCAAACCGCAGTTGATAACTCCTGGAAATGGCAACTCATATATTCATGTGGAAAACCATCAAGTTATCCCATTGGATATCCCCAGGAAGGTAAAGCTATTCATCGGAATCAACAAAAGCAGAAGCGAATACAAGGGTACCGATATCATGCTGAAGGCAGCACAAGCCATAGCTGAGAAATATCCAGACAAGACGGAACTCCGGATAGCCGAAAACATCCCTTTTGCAGAATATGTAAAAATGATGAATGGAAGCGATGCCATACTCGATCAGCTCTACAGTTATACGCCATCCATGAATCCGCTGGAGGCGATGGCGAGAGGAATCATCTGCATAGGTGGCGGCGAACCCGAGAATTACGAGATCATACACGAGGATAAGCTACGCCCTATCATCAACGTGCTTCCTAACTACGAAAGTGTTTACCAGGAACTGGAGCACCTCGTATTGCATCCTGAGCTTGTTCCTTTGCTCAAGCAGCAAAGCATCGAATACATCAGCAAGCATCACGACTACATCAAGGTGGCTGAAAGATATGAGGCATTCTATCAAAAACTGCTTATCCAATAAATGAAAATACGATACCAGCAAGGAAAATACGACAACATTAAGGGAAAACAACAACATCATTAAGGGAAAATGTTGCTGATATTAACTAAAATCTCCGTTCAATAGTTTTGAACGTACATTCAAAACAACTGAACGTACGTTCAAAACTATTGAACGGAGATTCAAAAGTACTGAACGAAGAATCGAAAGTACTGAATATAATCTTTCATATAGGCTTATAATCTTTTACCGCCTTATGAAAGCGAAAGCATCTTCTCGATAGGCTTCACAGCATCCTTGGCAATATCCTCTGCCACTTCCACTGTAGGCCAACCGAACTTCAAGCTATTATAAATCTTCTTCAAAGAGTTCATCTTCATGTACTCGCACTCATTGCAGCTGCAGCCTACTCCACCCTCGCTTACCTCTGGTGGCACAGGATAGAAGATGACATCAGGGCAATTGCGCTCCAACTCATGCAGGATACCAGCCTCTGTGGCGATGATATACTCCTTGATTTCCGGATGCTCCTGGGCATAATGCAGCATGGTGGCTGTAGAACCCTTCACGTCGGCTACGGCAAGCACAGGTGCCTTGCACTCCAAGTGAGCCATCACAACAGCCTCAGGATGCTCCTGCTTCAACTTAACGATGGCCTCTACAGAGAATTTCTCGTGTACATGGCAGCCACCGTTCCAGAGCAGCATATTTCTGCCCGTTACGCTGTTGATATAGTTGCCGAGGTTGTAATCAGGACCAAAGATAATCTTCTCGTCCTGTGGGAAGCTGTCAATCACCTTTTTGGCATTACCGCTGGTCACTACGCAATCGGTAAGCGCCTTCACGGCAGCCGTGGTATTCACATAGCTCACCACCTTGTAACCAGGATGCTCCTCCTTATATTTCTTCAAATCCTCAGCCTTGCAGCTGTCGGCGAGCGAGCAGCCGGCATTCAGGTCAGGGCAGAGCACGGTTTTGTCAGGGCTCAGGAGCTTGCAAGTCTCAGCCATGAAGTGCACACCGCACATAACCATCACCTTAGCATCGGTTTCAGCAGCCTTGCGAGCCAGTGCCAAAGAATCACCCACAAAGTCGGCAATATCCTGAATCTCACCAACCGTGTAGTAGTGGGCGAGGATAATCGCATCTTTCTCCTTGCAAAGCTTTCTGATTTCAGCCTTCAAGTCCAAGGTCTCGTCGATAGGTTCATCCACGTAACCTTTCTTTATCCAATCGTTTTTCACCATAACATTAATATTATATTTCTTTATTTCTTATTTTTTAAAAAAGAATATAAGGATGATGATATGACGTGGAAAAGTGGATAAAAAACATCGTAATTATTTGCTTTTTTCATTATCCAAGTCTTGTCTCAGGTTATCAGCATAGGGCTTGGAAATCTTTTTCTTGGCTCTTAATGCTTTAACCTTTTTATCAACATTTCCCCAATTCGCTGCAAAGTTAATAAGTTTATATCTTTTTTCAGTCAAAAACTGCGAAAAAGTTTCTAAAAACTTATTAATAACCCTGTGGATATCCATAATCACGGGTGTTGGGATAGGGGGATGTGGATATTCCGCAAGTTATTAAAAAGTTATTAAGAGGGTTTTCCGTACACTTATCCACGTTTTTGTGGATAATCTGAAATGATACTGTTTTTTAAAAGATAATCAGCTGATAATCAATAGGATTCCTGTAAGTATCAACTGTGAATCCATAGTGAAGAAGCAAAAAAGCAGATTTCCCGTGGCTGATAGGCCTCAGGAAATCTGCTTCTTTTATCATTGTTATCTCTTCTTTAAGATTCTATCTAGTTTTTCCACCACCATTTCTGGCGATATGTTCTTCATGCAGGCAAAGTCGCCTCGCATACAGGGTTTGTTGCCGTAAATGCTGCAAGGCCGACAAGGCATGTCGAGCTGTACGGCATTTTCTGGGCTTTGGTGCCATCCCATAAAGCCTGCGTAAGGGTGGGTAGCACCCCAGATGCTCACCACTGGCGTGTTGACAAGCGATGCCAGATGCATATTGCCGCTATCCATGCTCAGCATAACGCGGAGATGACTCATGAGAATCAGCTCGTCTGAGATGCCATGGAGCTTGGCAGATGCATTCACCACCTGCGGGAACTTCTCAGCCCAGGCATCCATCACAGGAGTTTCATCTTTACCGCCGCCAAAAAGGAAGATGTGACTATGTGGATAATGGCTGATAAGTTGCTGAATAACTTTTTCCATCAGGGGTTGTGGATAAATTTTCCCGGCATGTGCCGCAAAAGGAGCTATACCTATCCAAGGAGCTTCTAAGTTGTTGTCATCCAGAGAAATGAGATTTCCTCCTTCTGCTTGGAAAACTTCTTGTGGAAGCGTGGATAAGTCGCCTTTTCCCTCACCAAACATGCTTTGGAAATCCAGTTTTACCGGATAACCCAACTGTTCAAAAACATCGGCATAGTTTTGGAAAGATGATGGCTGCTTTACCAGTTTCTTGTTGGTGCTTGCCACGAGCATGCGTTTTCCCTTGCGATGCTTGTCAATGTGTGCCACATTGAAGTTGTCCAGGTTGAAGCGCATGCGCAGATAGCTGGAGCGGAGCACGCTGTGAAGATCGGCTATCGCCGTAAACTGCTTGGCGATGAGCCTGCGATAGAGGGCATTCAGTCCTTTTACACCTTTATACTCACCCTTGAGGTCAGCTTCCATGAATCCGACGTTAGGGGAGAGGTTTTCGAAGAAAGGACGGGCGAATGGACGGCTCAGCACGGTGATTCTCACATGAGGATATTGCTTTGCCAGGGAATATACCACGGGCACAGTCATGGCAACGTCGCCCATGGCTGAGAATCTTATTACGAGAATATGCTCTGTCTTCATACGTCAATTTCTTCTTTATATATATAATAAGGTGTATTTACTTCTGATTGTAGAGTACAGGATTGGTTGATGGATCGTTGTACATCTTCATCTGTCGATACACCTTCATGTACTTTCTTCCTGCCTCGATGTCTTCCAGGAGTTGGTCGATGGCTGTAGAGAGGTCTACCTGCTGTTCGAGCAGCACGTTGAGCTTAGCCTGGCATTTTGCCTTGTGCTCTGCTGATGCCTCAGGGCGATTCACCTGTTCCTTCATGTGATAAATCTTGAGGGCGAGGATGCTCAGGCGGTCTACTGCCCATGCCGGACTCTCGGTGTTGATGCGTGCATCATCCTGCACCTTCACGTCTTTGTAAACCTCACGGAAGTAAGAGTCAATCTGCTCCACGAGGTCTGTGCGATCTTGATTACTCTTGTCGATTCGGCGTTTCAATACGAGTGCTTCGGCAGGGTCAATCTGCGGATCACGGATGATATCCTCGAAGTGCCACTGCACGGTATCAATCCAACATTTGAGGTAGAGACGATTCTCGATGGTACCCTCAGCGAAAGGATTATTGATAGGAGTATCAATGTTGTCTTTGATATGATAATCGGCTATCGCCTGATTAAATATCTTATTCGCGTTTTCTGTAAATGTCATGCTGTTTATTATGTTTGATTAAATACAGTTTATTACGTTTGATTAAATACAGTACAAAAGTAACAAAATAATCTCAAATCACCAACAAAAAAGGCAAAAAAGGCAAAAAGTATGCACAACTTAGGGGTATTTGTGCACAGAAAAGTACTTTTTTTGCTAAAATATTTGTTTATATCAAAAAAAAAGTGTTCCTTTGCACCCAGATTTTTAATTAGAAATTGATTTATAAACATTTTAAAAGTTACAATTATGTCAGAAATTGAAAGCAAAGTAAAGGCAATTATCGTTGATAAGCTCGGTGTTGATGAGGCAGAAGTTAAGCCAGAGGCAAGCTTCACAAACGACCTCGGTGCAGACTCTTTGGATACTGTAGAGTTGATTATGGAGTTCGAGAAGGAGTTCTCTATCTCTATCCCAGACGATAAGGCTGAGAAGATTGCTACTGTAGGTGACGCTATCGCTTACATCGAGGAGAACGCTAAGTAATTTAGCAACTAAAATTTTATAAATGGAATTAAAGAGAGTTGTAGTAACAGGTCTTGGTGCTGTAACTCCAGTAGGTAATACTCCTGAGGAAACTTGGGAGAACCTCCTCGCTGGAAAGAGTGGTGCTGCGCCTATTACTCATTTCGATACAACTAATTTCAAGACAAAGTTCGCTTGCGAGGTGAAAGACCTGAACATCAATGAATGGATTGACCGTAAGGAGGCTCGCAAGCTCGACCGTTATACCCAGTTGGCTATGATTGCCGCTATGCAGGGTGTAAAGGATGCAAACATTGATCTTGAAACAGAAGATTTGAACAACGTTGGTGTTGTATTCGGTGTAGGTATCGGTGGTATCAAGACATTCGAGGATGAAGTGTCGTATTTCGCTACTCACGAGGAGAATGGTCCTAAGTTCAACCCATTCTTCATCCCTAAGATGATTGCTGATATCGCATCTGGTCAGATTTCAATCCATTTCGGATTCCACGGACCAAACTTTACCACAACATCTGCCTGCGCATCTTCTAGCAATGCATTGGCTGATGCCTTCAACCTGATTCGCTTGGGCAAGGCAAACATCATTGTTAGCGGTGGTGCCGAGGCTGCTATCTGCGCTTGTGGCGTAGGTGGTTTCAATGCCATGCATGCGTTGTCAACACGTAATGATGATCCTGAGCATGCTTCACGTCCATTCAGCGCTAGCCGCGATGGATTTATCATGGGCGAGGGTGCTGGCTGCTTGATTCTCGAGGAGCTGGAGCACGCTAAGGCTCGTGGTGCGAAGATTTATGCTGAGATGGTAGGTGAGGGCGAGAGTGCCGACGCTTATCATATCACAGCTTCTCATCCAGAAGGTCTCGGTGCCAAGCTCGTTATGGAGCGCGCACTTGCTGATGCCAATCTGAAGCCAGAGGACATTGACTACATCAATGTTCACGGTACATCTACTCACGTGGGTGATATCTCTGAGGCTAAGGCTATCAAGGCAGTCTTCGGTGATGCAGCTTACAAGCTCAACATCAGTTCTACCAAGTCAATGACTGGTCACCTCCTCGGTGCTGCTGGTGCAGTAGAGGCTATGGCCTGTGTTCTTAGTGTGAAGAACGATATCGTTCCTCCTACTATCAACCACGAAGAGGGTGACAACGATCCAGAGCTCGATTACAACCTGAACTTCACATTCAACAAAGCTCAGAAGCGTGAGGTTCGTGCAGCATTGAGCAATACTTTCGGATTCGGTGGTCACAACTGCTGTGTAGTATTCAAGAAGTATGCTGAATAATTTTATAGATAGAATAAAGCTCTCTTTCCGCAAGGATAAAGAGCTTTATTTTTCTTTGTACGAAATCCTAGGTTTTTATCCCCACGACATCAGTTATTACAAGATGGCGCTGATGCACAAGAGCATCATGCACCGCAACGCCAAGGGCAAGCCCGTAAACAACGAGCGCCTGGAGTTCTTGGGTGATGCTGTTCTGGATGCCGTGGTGGGCGACATCGTGTACCAGCACTTCCCTGGCAAGCGTGAGGGATTCCTGACCAATACCCGAAGCAAGCTAGTGCAGCGCGACACGCTCAACAAGTTGGCCCAGGAGATGGGCATCAACCAACTCGTATTATCCAATGGTCACAGTTCTTCTCATAACAGTTACATGGGAGGAAATGCTTTCGAGGCGTTGGTTGGAGCTATCTATCTGGACCGCGGTTACGATGCCTGCATGCAATTCATGCAGAAGCGCATCCTGGCAAAAATGATAAACATCGACAAGGTGGCTTACAAGGAGGTTAACTTCAAGAGCAAACTCATCGAATGGAGCCAGAAGAACCGTGTGAAGTTGGACTTCGTGATGCTGGGACAGGAGAAGGATAAGAACGGCAGCCCTGTGTTCACCTATCAGGTGGTGATGGAAGGTGTGAAGGGTGGAGAAGGCAAGGGTTACTCCAAGAAGGAGAGCCAGCAGCTTGCATCTAAGCTCACCCTGGAGCGCTTGCGCAAGGAACCGCAGTATATTGAATCTGTGTTTACTGCCAAGGCCAACCGTACGAAGATGGAAGAGGAACCTGTGGAAGGTGTGCCTTCTACCGAGGTGAAGGAAGATTTCATCATCTCGCAGGAGGCAGAGAAGCAGGAGCCTGAAGTGAAGCACGTGAATGTTTTCAAGGAAGAGGTTTATTCCGAAAAGTCTTCTGCCGTTACAGAGAAGGCCGAGGAGATTGCTATCTCTGAAGAGCAGGTTGCTGTTCAGCAAACAGCCGGTGGAAACGACGAGTTTGACTTGAGCGACATCACGGCAGAACCAAAGGAGATGACCCGAGAGGACATCATCGCTGCTGCCGAGGCAGCAGCGTTTGGAGAAGAACATGAATAAGCAGGATAGTCGGTAGCTTATCGGCTGGGGCTTATATTGGGCTTACATAATTAAAATACTCCCATGAGAAGGCATCATTGATGCGGCTCATGGGAGTATTTTTTCTTATTTGTATTAAAAAACAGTAAAAACTTTCTCTATATCAAAAGATTGAATTACTTTTGCATCTACTTTAAAGGTATATATATCTAGATATGAGTTTAACAACGATAGTAAGTAATGTTTTCAAGCCTCGCCAGAAGAGCTTGGAGAAGTATGTACATGATGCAGAGACATTGCAGCATGATGTACTGATGCGCCTTTTGGCATCGGGAAAAAACACCGAGTATGGTGTGAAGCATTTGCTCAATACAACAAACAGTTACGAGAAGTTTGCCCAGAATGTGCCGGTCAACACCTACGAGGAATTGAAGGGGGATATCGACCGTATGCGACATGGTGAAAAGGATATCCTTTGGCCGGGACAGGTGAAGTGGTTTGCCAAATCTTCGGGTACCACCAACGACAAGAGTAAGTTTATTCCTGTTTCGCAGGATGGATTGCAGAACATCCATTACAAAGGTGGCTTTGATGCCGTGGCATATTATCTGCGCAATAATCCTAAGAGCAAGATTTTCGATGGCAAGAGCCTGATTCTCGGCGGTAGCCATTCGCCTAATTATAATGTGTCGGGTAGTCTGGTGGGCGACTTGAGCGCCATCCTCATCGAGAACATCAATCCGCTTGCCAACATGGTGCGCGTGCCAAAGAAGGAGACGGCTCTGCTCAGCGACTTCGAGGTGAAGCGCGACCGCATTGCTCATGAAACCCTGTACAAGAACGTGACCAATATCTCGGGTGTTCCTAGCTGGATGCTCAGCGTGCTGGTGCGTGTGATGGAGCTTTCCGGCAAGAAGCATCTGGAGGAAGTGTGGCCAAACCTGGAGGTGTTTTTCCATGGCGGCATCGCCTTCACGCCTTATCGCAAGCAGTATGAGCAGCTCATTACTTCTCCTAACATGCATTATATGGAGACCTACAATGCCAGCGAGGGCTTCTTCGGCTTGCAGGACGACCCTGCAGACCCTGCCATGTCGCTCATGATAGATTACGATGTGTTCTACGAGTTCATCCCGATGGATGAGTTTGGCAGCGATAATCCTACCGTTGTTCCGCTCTGGGGTGTAGAAGTGGGCAAGAACTATGCCATGGTCATCACCACATCCTGCGGCTTGTGGCGCTATATGATAGGCGATACGGTGCAGTTTACCAGCGTGAACCCATATAAGTTTGTCATCACGGGCCGTACCAAGTACTTTATCAATGCCTTTGGTGAAGAACTGATCATGGATAATGCCGAAAAGGGATTGGCTTATGCCTGCGAAAAGACGGGAGCCCAGGTGGCAGAATATACCGCCGCTCCGGTTTATATGGACAGCAATGCCAAGTGCCGCCACCAGTGGCTCATCGAGTTCTCTCAGGAACCAGCCAGCCTGGATGAGTTCGCCCGATTGCTCGACCAGAAGTTGCAGGAAATCAACAGCGATTACGAGGCGAAGCGATTCCACGACGTCACCCTGCAGCATCTGGAGATAGTCAAGGCTAAGCCGGGACTCTTCAACGAGTGGCTCAAGAGCAAGGGCAAGCTGGGTGGCCAGCACAAGATTCCTCGCCTGAGCAACAGTCGCAAGAACATAGATGAGATGCTCATCATGAACCAGTAATACCTTTCTCTTCTTTCTGGCAGCAGATAGGAGAGGGGGGATACCTTAGAAATACAGATAATAATGATGAATAAGAACGCTATAAAGAACCTGTTGGTGCATCGGATGAAGGCAAACTCCCTGTTTTTGCCCTTCTATCTGCTGGTCCTCCTGCTGTTGGCTTCCTGTGCCAAGATGGGACAGCCCGATGGCGGATGGTTTGACGAGACTCCTCCCAAGGTGGTAGGAGCCACGCCGGGCGATGGTGCCACGAAAGTGAATCAGAAGAAAATCAATATCTACTTCGATGAGTTCATCAAGCTGGATAATCCTTCTGAGAAGGTAGTGGTGTCGCCTCCGCAGCTGGAAGTGCCTGAAATCAAGGGAGGCGGAAAGCGAATCTCCATTTCGCTCGTCGATTCCCTCAAGCCCAACACCACCTACACCATCGACTTCTCGGATGCCATCAGCGATAATAACGAGGGCAATCCGATGGGAAACTATACCTACAGTTTCTCTACGGGCGAGGTGATTGATACCATGGAGGTGTCGGGATGTGTGCTCGAAGCCGAGAATCTGGAGCCTATCAAGGGCATCCTGGTGGGCTTGTATGCCGACCATGCCGACTCTGCCTTCCGCACCAAACCGATGCTTCGAGTGAGCCGCACCGACAGCCGTGGCCGCTTCGTCATCAAGGGTGTGGCACCGGGTTCTTATCGCATCTATGCCCTGCAGGATATGGATGGCAACTACATGTTCAATCAGAAGAGCGAGAAGATTGCTTTCTCACACGACATTATCGTGCCATCCAGCAAACCGGATATAAGGCAGGATACCACCTGGATAGATTCACTCCACATCAAGTCGATTGACCCTGTGAAATATACCCACTTCCTGCCAGACAACATCGTGCTGAAGGCTTTCACAGAGCCGCTTACAGACAGATATTTCCTGAAGGCAGAGCGGCAGAAGGCAAACAGTTTCTCGTTGTTCTTCAGTTATGGAGATTCCATCCTGCCACAGATCAAGGGACTTAACTTCGATGCCCAGGATGCTTTCCTGATAGAAGCATCCGAGAAGAAGGATACGATAACCTATTGGCTCAAGGATACGGCATTGGTGAACCAGGACACTCTGCTCATGGACATCACCTATCGCATGACTGACAGTACGGGAGTGCTGGTCAACAAAACCGATTCCACCCAGGAAATCCTCTCCAAGGAACCATACGCCAAGCGAATGAAGGCTCTGGAGAAGGAACTGGCTGCATGGACCAAGAAGCAGGAGAAAAAGAAGAAGAAGGGCGAACCATACGATTCGGTGATGCAGGTAAAGCCGCTCGATGTGCAACTGAGCGTGTCATCGCAGCTGGATCCCGACAGGAACATCTTCTTCACCTTCCCAACTCCTCTGGCAAAGGCAGATACTGCCGCCATCCATCTTTATGCCAAGCATGATACCCTCTGGTATCGGGCACCGATGGAATTCCTGCCTGCAGGAAACAGAAGATATGAACTGCGGGGCGAGTGGCGCCCGGATATAGAATATAGTCTGGAAGTAGATTCTGCAGCTTTTGAGGATATCTATGGATTGGCTTCCAAGCCTATCAAGCAGGGCTTCAAGGTCAACTCGCTGGATACCTACGGCACCCTGCTGGTTAACATCACTTCGCTCCACGACCAGCCACTCCTGGTACAGCTTCTTGATTCCCAGGATAAGATGGTGAAGCAGGTGAAGGCGGTGAATGGCGTGGCGGAGTTCTATTATCTGAAACCGCAGAAGTATTACATGCGTCTCATCGTAGATAGAAATGATAATGGCGTGTGGGATACGGGCAATTACGATAAGGACCAGCAAGCCGAAGAGGTGTATTACTATCCGGAAGAGATAGAATGCAAGGCTAAGTGGGACCTTACCGAAAGCTGGGATCCTACGGCTAGTGAACTCTCCCGACAGAAGCCGGGAGCCATCACCAAGCAGAAGCCAGACAAAGAGAAGAAAGTTAAAAACCAGAATGCACAGCGTGCCGCTAAACTCGGCATCCAGTACATTCCTAAAATGTAAGAGGATATGAAGTTACTAAAGTCTGTTATAGTAGCCATGTTGCTACTTTTGGTCAATACTTCTGTATCGGCCCAGTGTACTTTCCGTAATACGGCTTTTAAGTCGGGAGAATTCCTGACTTACAATCTCTATTACAACTGGAAGTTTGTATGGGTAAAGGCGGGCACAGCCAGCATGTCGGTGGTACAGACCACCCACAAGGGCAAGCCAGCCTATCGCGGTTCGCTTGTAACCCGTGGTAATAAGAAGGTGGACGATTTCTTCGTTCTCCGCGATACCCTGCTCTGCTATACAGGCACCGATATGGCTCCTATGTATTTCCGCAAGGGTGCCCGCGAAGGCAAGCGATATACGGTGGATGAGGTTTTCTACAACTATGCGGGCGGCAAGTGCAATGTAAATTTGCATTATCAGAACAAGCACGGTGAGCATAAGCACAAGAAGGCTTCTTACGACGACTGCGTATTCGACATGATGAACATCTTCCTGCGTGCCCGCAGCTTCGATCCAGCCAACTGGAAGAAGGGACACAGCGTAAGATTCCCTATCTGTGATGGTAACGGACGCACTCCTGCGCAGTTGAAGTTTGGCGGCAAGGTAACCGTGAAGGCGGATAATGGCATCAAGTATCGCTGCCTGCGCCTGGAATATATGGAACTGAAGGACGAGAAATGGAAGAAGATAGTTGATTTCTACATCACCGATGATGAGAACCATGTGCCAGTACGTCTCGACATGTTCCTGAAGTTCGGTAGTGCCAAGGCATTCCTGGTGGGTGCCAAGGGAACCCGCAATCCGTTCAGTTCTATCGTGAAGTAAAAATCTCGAAGGTAAATGAAAAGAAATCAGATTTATACAGGTATCATCGTCTTCGTTTGCTGCGTTCTCGTGGCAATAGGAGTTACCTTGCGTCTTCTCAAACATGCAGATAAGCTTCCTGTCAAGGTTCCCGTGCTGGTGAACAGGCAGAAGCCGCAGGTGGCTGATACGCTGAAGAAGAAGCCTGTAGCAAAGCCGGATTTCAGAATATCAGGTACCTTGAAAGATACCGAGGGAAGGGGAGTGGCTGGAGTCATCGTGAGCGATGGATTCAACTGCGTAAAGACCGATTCCCACGGAAGATATAAGATGAAGCGAGACAGTTTGGCTCGCTTCATCTATTATTCCGTGCCTGCCGATTGCGAGGTACCTACCCATTCGGCAACCGACCGCACGGCTTATTTCTACCAAACTGTATCCAAGAAGAAGAAAATCTATAATTTTACGCTGCGCAGATTGCCTGGCGGCAAGGAGACGCATTATAAGATGATAGTCATCGGCGACCCGCAGGTTACCAATGCCTACAGCCCCTACTATACTTCTCCGAATGATAATCCCATCAAGAAGAGCGATGTAGAAAGATTCACCACCCAAACCATGGCAGATATCAAACAGACCATCAAGAGTCTTCCTGCCGGTACTCCCGTCTATGGACTCAGCATGGGTGATGACGTGCAGTATTATGGCGGCTACAACGCCAAGCTGGAGCGTCAGATACGCCAGGCATTGGGTTCTTCCGAGATGCGCCTTTTCTCCGTTATCGGCAATCACGACCAGGATGGCAAGGCACTCTACCGCCGCAAATGGGAAGAGAATTTCGGACCCACCGATTTTTCCTTCAATCGTGGCGATGTGCATTACGTCTGTATCAACAACTGCTTTTTCCATCGTGGAATGGCCTATTATTCGCCGGGCGAACTGCGTGAGCGCCAGGTGAAATGGCTGAAGCAGGATTTGGCCCTCACGCCAAAGGATATGAAGGTGGTGCTCTGCTATCATATCCCGTTCACCTTCGGCAATGCGCCTTTCAGCAAGGCGAAGCCGCTGACCAATGCCAATGAGCAGGGGCATTATTCCTCTTCCCGTCTCTCGCTGCTGTTATCTCTTTTGAAGCCATTCAAGGGGGGATATGAGCTCTTCTGCGGCCATACTCATTTTGCCTGCAACCACGAGATCAATTATCAGGGCGAGGATGTGATGGAGCATTGTCATGCTGCTGCCTGTGGCAATATCTGGCAGTCGAACATCAACATCTGCGGTACCCCGAACGGATATTATGTCTATAGCTTTGTGGGTACCAGCATCAGCAACTGCTATTACAAGGGAACCTTCTGGGATAAGAGCAAGCAGATGACCATCTTCCGTGCCCAGACCGATTTCAACGGCGAGAAATATGCCAAGGACTGGCAGTTGGCAAACAACAGGAATATCCTGGTAGCCAATGTCTTCAATGCCACCAGTCACTGGCGTGTGGTAGCCGTAGAGGATGGCAAGGAATATCTGATGCGCCGCATCAGCAGCAAGGGGCAGGATGCCTTTGCAGCCGGCTATCATCATAAATACAGCGAGAGTGTATCCTATCGGTTCGTGAGCAAGGGAAATGGTTATCTCATCATGAACCACCTTTATTATTATACTCCTAGGAATCCGAATGCCAGAATCATCATCAAAGCATCCGATCCATATGGAAATACCTATACGGCATCGAGCGACGAGGCGATAACCGAGCCTTTCGCCAATTATGCCCATTATTACGAAAAAGAGTATAAGGAGTATAAGAGTAAGAAAGATAAGATGTTGCGGGATTCCTTGTTGAACAGGCAGAAAGATTCACTTGCTGCAAAGAAGAAAGATAATTAAGGCACGAAAAGTTGTAATTTAGGCACGGATTACACGGATTACACGGATTTATGGCGCTAATGCCAATAAACCATATTTATACTATGGTAGAAAATCCGTGTAATCCGTGTAATCCGTGCCTAAAAAATTATTTGTTCAATTTCCAGGTAACACCATCCTTGGTGTCCTTTACCTCGAAGCCAGCTTCTGCCAGGGCATCGCGAATTTGGTCGCTGGTAGCCCAATCCTTGGCCGCCTTTGCCTTGGCACGCAGGTCGAGAACCATATCTACTACCTTGCCATAAGCCTCTTCACGAGCATCATTGTTGGCTCCCTTCTCGCTCTTCAAGCCGAGAAGGTCGAAGGTGAAGAGCTGCATGGTATCTGAAAGCTCCTTCAGGTCTTCGGCAGAGATGTTTGCCTTGTGGTCGAGGGCTGTGTTTATTACGTGGCAAGCCTCGAAGAGATAGCTGATGACGAGCTGAGTCTGGAAGTCATCGTTCATCGCATCGTAGCAGCGCTGGCGCAACTCGCTTACCAACTTCTTCACCTGCTCATCGCTCTGCTTAGCCACAGGTACACGCTCCAGGTCGTTCAAACCATTCATCAGGCGCTCCAATCCCTTCTGGCTAGCCTTCAAGGCATCGTTAGAGAAGTCTACGGTGCTGCGGTAGTGGGCAGAGAGGATGAAGAAACGGATGGTCATTGGCGAATAAGCCTGCTCCAGACTGTCGTGATTGCCAGTGAAGAACTGCTCCAAAGTGATGAAGTTGCCAAGACTCTTACCCATCTTCTGACCGTTGATGGTAATCATATTGTTGTGCATCCAGTAATGAACCATCTGGTCGCCCTGAGAAGCCACAGCCTGCGCAATCTCGCACTCATGGTGAGGGAAAATCAAATCCATGCCGCCACCATGAATATCGAAGTGGCTACCCAAGTACTTTCTGCCCATCGCTGTACACTCGCAGTGCCAGCCAGGGAATCCATCGCTCCAAGGACTAGGCCAGCGCATGATGTGCTCAGGTGAAGCCTTCTTCCAGAGGGCGAAGTCAGCCTGGTTCTTCTTCTCGCCGATACCAGCCAGCTCGCGGCTCTCGTTGATCACGTTCTCCAGGTTACGTCCGGAGAGGATACCGTACTTATGATCCTTGTTATACTTCTCGATGTCGAAGTAGATAGAGCCGTTGCTCTCGTAGGCATAGCCATTGTCCAGGATTTCCTGAACCAGTTTTTCCTGCTCGATGATATGGCCTGTGGCATGAGGCTCAATGCTAGGAGGGAGCACGTTCAGCGCCTCCATGGCATCGTGGTAGCGGTTGGTGTAGTACTGCGCAATCTCCATTGGCTCCAACTGCTCCAGGCGAGCCTTCTTCTCAATCTTGTCGTCGCCCTCATCAGCATCGTGCTCCAGGTGGCCCACGTCAGTGATGTTTCTAACGTAGCGAACCTTATAGCCCAGGTGCTTGAGATAGCGGAAGAGTATATCGAATGTAATGGCTGGTCGTGCATGACCGAGATGCGGATCGCCATACACGGTAGGGCCACAAACATACATGCCCACGTTAGGAGCGTGGAGCGGAGTGAATCTCTCTTTCGTACGAGTGAGAGTGTTATAGATCAATAATTTCTGTTCCATTTTGTATGAACCTTATTTTTATATTATTTATATTTTGAGTGCAAAGTTAACTCATTTTTCTGATATATCCGACAAATCATTCGCAAAATGTTATTAAATTCCTCGAAAATACTAAAGGAACAGATTTTCCATGGTCAATTCTCTCTGTATGATGCTGCTATATTAGAGCCACTTTAAGCGCACAGATTGGGCATGGCATAACAGAAAAAGGGATTTGGGAAGTATTGGAAGTCTTCTTGATTCCGCTATCTTTTTGCATAAAGTAAGCAGTTTCTGTATATCTATTCACTATTCGTAAGTTTTTTGCCTGGTATTTGCATAAAATTATCAAATTATTAGCGTATATCGAAAATAATGTGTAACTTTGCAACCGCAAACAGTTATCAATTATTTAGCATGCGGCTATCAATTCCGCTAATGAGTATTAAAAGTAAGTTAGAAAATGGCATATACAAGATTGAGTGCTGCCGAAGCGGCAGCGATGATTAACGATCAAGATACAATCGGATTGAGTGGTTTCACACCAAACGGCGTGCCTAAGGCAACCTTCCGCGAACTCTCCAAGAGAGCCGTGGCTGAGCACGAGGCAGGCAGACCATTCCAGGTGGGCATCCTCACGGGTGCTTCTACCTCGCAGAGTATCGAAGGTGACATGGCAGCAGCCCATGCCATCAAGTTCCGTGCGCCATTTTCTACCAACAAGGATTTCCGCACCCATACCAATCTCGGTGAAATCGATTACGAGGATATGCACCTCGGTCACATGGCTGAGCGCCTGCGCCGTGGTTTCTATGGCGAGATAGACCTTGCCATCATCGAGGTTTCTGATTTGGAAGAAGGCGAAACCACCTGCAAGGCATTCCTTACCTCTGCCGGCGGCATCGTTCCTACCATCGTCCGCCTTGCCAAGAAGGTGCTCATTGAGAAGAATACTTTCCACAGTCCTGCTTCCCGCTATCTGCACGATGTGTATGAGATAGCAGAATGCCCATTCCGCACACCTATTCCTATATTGAATGTGGGCGATAGAATAGGTAAGGAATACGTGGAGATTGATGCACATAAGATTATCGGTGTAGTGGAATGCAACATCCCGGAGGAGGCGCGTGCCTTCAAGCCACTCGACCCTGTGACGGAACAGATGGGACATAATGTGGCTGATTTCTTGGTCAGCGACTTGAAGAAGGGACATATTCCTCCTCAGTTCCTGCCTTTGCAGAGCGGAGTGGGCGTAACTTCCAATGCCGTTCTTGAGGCTTTGGGACAGAATCCTAACGTGCCAGTATTCAGCGTCTATACCGAGGTGGTTCAGGATGCCGTGGTGAAATACATGCGCGAGGGAAGAATCAAGGATGCTTCCTGCTCTTCGCTCACCGTAACCAACGATACATTGAAAGAAGTGTATGATGATATTGATTACTTCAAGAAGCATCTCACCATCCGCCAGAGCGAGATTTCGAACTCTCCTGAGGTCATCCGCCGACTGGGTGTTATCGCCATGAACACCGCCATCGAGTGCGATATCTATGGCAACGAGAACTCCAGCCATATCTGCGGCAGCAAGCTGATGAATGGTATCGGCGGCTCCTGCGACTACGAGCGCAATGGCTACATCTCTATCTTCACCACGCAGAGTACCACCAAGAACGGTTGCATCTCTGCCATTGTTCCGATGTGCAGTCACGTGGACAGCACCGAACACGATGTGGATGTGATCGTTACTGAGCAGGGAGTAGCCGATCTTCGTGGCAAGGGTCCTTTGCGCCGTGCCAAGGAGATTATCGAAAACTGTGCGCATCCGGATTATCGCCCTATGCTCCGTGAGTATCTGAAGTTTGCCGAGAAGGGACACGAGCCACAGAGCATGCGTGCCGCCCTCGCCATGCACGATACCTTCCTGAAGAAGGGCGATATGAGATTGACTGATTTCGGAGAATATCTGAAATAAAAGATAGGGCTTTTAGCCAGATTCACCAGCTTGAGCGAATATAAACGAAGAAAACATGTCGTTTTCTTCGTTTATGCCCCTTATCTCATTTCCTTATACCTTTCTCCTTTATCTCCTTTCTCTCTTTTCTTCCCTCCTTTTCTCTCCTTTCTCCCTCCTTCCTGTATTATTTTTGTGTTAATCTTAGGAAAAGTCTTGGTTGTTATTAGGAAAAAATGTGCTTTTGCCTAATAGAAAGTTTCGTTCAGCGTCGTTGAATGTGCGTTCAACGTCGCTGAACCTGCATTCAACGTCGCTGAATGTAGATTCAACGTCGTTGAACGAAACTTTCTTCTAGGATTAGAAACAATTATCAATCGTAATAACATCAATTACTATTGTACTTCTTTAAGTTTTAGGGGAAATTACAGATGACAATATGGAGTCAAATTGCTCCATGATTGAAAATATTCCTCCAAAAGGAGTGAGTTTCTCAGATTTTATTGCTATCTTTGCCATGTCTATCGTTGGATTTTCTTGTTTTCTTTTTGCAACACTAAGATAAGTGAATTCTTCGACATGGCAAAATTCTGGACAACTTTTTGTAGCTCAGGATATTAAAAAACAATATAAACTATAGTGTTGCGGAATTAAAGATATATATAATCATGGATACTTGTTTAGATCTTATAGCTCTTCAATATACCTGCATGATTGTGATGGGCATGCTTATGTTTTTTGTGTTTGTTTCGCGCTGCTATATAACTTGCCGTAACATGCAGTTTGAGCAGTCGCGTTGGATGATTATTGTGGCATTACTATTGTTTGTCGTACACTACGTGTGTCAGATGCGGTTTGGTTGGCGACAACGGGGAGACGATGTGGGCGTTCTGTTCAATCTGCTGTTTTATTCGCCTTCGGCTATATTGTTGTCGTGGTCGCAGCTCAATATTCTGCGCGCTGGGCATGGACGTTGGAGTTTTATGCGCTATGGTGTTGCAGGGTATGCTCTTATGGTGTTGTGCATAGTAGCGGGTGTTATCTCAAATGGCAGTCTGCATATTGGTACTATGCTTTATGTTGCTGATGCTATTTTTTTCTTTACTTTGTTTTATTATATATGGGCATCGTTTAAGGTTCTTGGTTATGTTCAACATCGGCTCGATAGTGAACTTGGTAATCCTGTAGATGCTTACTTGAGCACTATGCGCATTGGGCTTTTTATGGTGTGTGCTTTTGCTATAATTTCGCCTCTATATATATTGTCGCGACCGTTACTCTTTGTCTTTGGACCTTTGGGACTGATTTCGCTTTCGCTGTTTATTGTTAGTTTTACGGCACTTGGATTCAGTATGTCCGAGGGGGTAACAGAGATTGTTGCCGAGACTAACGAGGAGATGGCTGCTGCTAAAGTCTTTAGTGAGATAGTGCCTGAGCGTGTTGCCGAAATAGATATGGCAGTAAGCAAATGGCGAAGCGAGGGTGGTTTTAGGGATAGCGACTTGACGTTATCCTCGTTTGCTCGTCGCATAAAGGTTAATCGTGCCGATGTAGTCTCGTATCTAACTTCCATATATGGTAAGAGTTTCCGTACATGGCTTTCGGGTATTCGTGTGGAGGAGGCAAAGGCACTCATTGTAGCACACCCCGAATATAGTAACGAGGTTGTTTCTATGGAGTGTGGTTTCTCATCGCGTGTGTATTTTCAGCGTCTGTTCAAGGAAAGGACAGGTTTGACTCCTGCCGAGTGGCGTCGCCAACGATAATGTGTTGGTTATGTGTATGTTTGCTACTGAGGGTAAGATGTAACTTTTGTACAAAGGTTACATAATGGGCTATGTGTAACCTTTCTTATAGTTACGTCTCTTTTCTACAAGAGTGACACATAAGTGATGTCTTTTGAGGTTTTGATGGTTGATTTTTTTATATCTTTGCATAAGGAATTTCAAACATAAACTTTCAAAAACAATTCACAATGAAAAAATCTTATCTTTATTTAATGGCGTGTGCCATGGGTGCTATGTCTTTGACTTCGTGTTCCGAAGATTCTACTCCTGCCGGTGGCGGTGGCGATAGCACAATAGAAGTGCCTTTGGCACAAGTTTCAAAACCTAAGCCTAACCCTTGGCTTGCACAGGAAGAGTATAGTATTACGCACTTCAATTCGGCTCAGACGGATGCCTTCTCGTATGAAGTCAAGGATGGAACTTTCAATATCGATCTTTCCAAGTGTCAGATGACATGGAGCGGTCCCGTGAATTTGATGACACTTGCTTCTACTTCGCCCAAGTATATGTGGGGCATGAGTAGCGATCGCGTGTCGTATCTTGATATCAGCGACGGCAAGCTTGAAAGGGTTGCAGAGGCTGGCTTGCCAGGGATTACAATGAAGACTCAGGAGCAGCTTACAAATATGACTGCTGACTATGCTACTTACGACGAACTTTCTAAGACGATTACCGATATATTGGGCCCAGCGCCACAAATGTCTATGGCTAACGGTAATTATGTCTTGTGCGACAAGGATAACTATGCTTACACCAATGCAGGTCAGGTAATGGTACGTTATCGCCTTGCCAATCCTAATAATCCCAAGGAAGGTATCGTGCTGGATCATCAAATTAGACTTACCGACTTTACCTTCAACTCTTTTACTCTCGTAGGTGCTACTATGACCTATGACGGCCACCTTGTCGTGGCTGCACAGAACGGAATTCTTGTGCTGAATCGTGCTCTTACTACCATCGAGGATTCATACGCTCTTCCATCAGACCAGATTCTCACCAATTCTATCTGTATCGACGAAAATGGCGGTCTTTATGTAGCAAGTAACAGTCGCACACCTGGCGGAAAAGGCCTTATGCAGAAACTTATCTGCAAGGACGGAAAATTCTCTACATCTCCGGCTGATGGTGCATGGCAAGCCTATTACGATGGTGGCCCGAAGGCTCCATGTATCAAACTCGGATATGGCACAGGTTCAACGCCTACACTTATGGGCTTTGGTCAAGACGAGGACAAGTTGGTAGTTATTACCGATGGCTCTAAGCGTATGAAACTGGTGGCTTTCTGGCGTGACGAAATCCCTTCAGGCGCACAGCAAGTGGCAGGGTACGACAAGCGTATAGCCGGAGTGCATGAGGTTACGTGCGGTCTGCCTGCATCAACAGAGTGGATACAGTCTGAGCAGTCAGTTGTAGTAGGTGGCTATGATGCCTTTGTTGTAAACAACATCAATGTTACTGATCAGGAAATAAACGACAAGATTATTGGTGTAATTGCTATTGGTCCTATTGTTAAAGGCCCTCAAGGTACCGAGTGTGTACGTTGGAATACAAAGGAGAACAAGTGGGAGAGTAAGTGGGCGCGCAGCGATGTAAGTTCTGTAAGTATGATTCCTGCCGTAAGTACCAAGTCGGAGATGGTATTTGTATGTGGCTGGAACGATGCTTCGGGCTGGGAAGTTACAGGACTTGACTGGAAGAGTGGTGCCACACGTCATCGCACCATCTTGGGCAAGAGCAATCGGGCCAATGGTGCCTACGCCATCATTCAGTATCTTGCTAATGGCGACCTTTTATTCAACTCTGTTGCCGGACCAATCCGCGTAAAATATTGAGAAAATTTAATCATCATATAACTTTAAGGTTTATTGATATACAAAAATCCCCAGCCTGCTTGAGAAAAGTAGGTTGGGGATTAACGTTTAACCAACAAAGTTCGTTATGAACAGGTGCTACAACTTCAGCAGTTTGGCAAACTCCCAAACCACAATGCCGGCTGTTACGCTGACATTCAGGGAATGCTTGGTACCAAACTGTGGGATTTCCAAGCAACCATCACTCATATCCACAATGTTCTGCTTTACGCCCTTCACCTCGTTGCCGAAGATAACAGCATAACCATTTGGTGTAGAAGCGTCTTGAGAGAAAAGCTTGGCATGCGCCTCCGGCAGGTTCTGAAGCTTGGTAGAACCTTCTACCTGCTCAATGCTATACACAAAGTAGCCTTTCTGCTTCAGTTTCTCCACAGCCTCTTCGGTGGTCTTGAAGTACTCCCAATCTACGCTGTCTTCGCCGCCCAGAGCCGTCTTGTGGATTTCGGCATTGGGAGGAGTGGCGGTGATACCGCAAAGATACACCGCCTCTACACGGAAGGCATCGCAAGAGCGGAACACACTTCCTACATTATATAATGAACGCACATCATCCAGGACTACTATCAGGGGCAGCTTCTCGGCTTCCTTGAATTCCTCCAGGGTGAGGCGGTTCATCTCTATCGTTCTTAATTTACGCATTATAATATACCTTATTATATATCATGTGACCAGAGGCGGTTAAGCCTCTGCCTCCTTGGTCTTGTAAGCCAGGGCGTACATGCGAATCTGCTTGATCATCGCCAGAAGACCGTTGCTGCGGGTAGGACTCAGGTGATCTTTCAAGCCAATTTTCTCTACGAAATAGAGGTCGGCATCCATAATCTCGGTTGGGGTATGACCGCTCAACACACGGATGAGGAGGGCGATGATACCCTTTACGATGAGCGCATCGCTATCGGCAGTGAATACGAGCTTGCCATCTACATAATCGCATTGCAACCATACGCGGCTCTGGCAGCCGTCGATGAGGTTCTGCTCGTTCTTGTATTTCTCGTCGAGAGGAGCCAACTCGTTGCCCAAGTCGATGAGCATCTGATACTTATCCATCCAGTCGGAGAAGTCCTGGAACTCCTCTACCACTTCATCCTGCAATTCATTAATTGTTGCCATTATTTAATTTCTTTAATTTCGTTTACTGTAATCAACTTATAGAGCTTATCGTTAGGGCGCACCTTATCCGGCACAGGGATAGAAACTCTCCAGCCCTGCTGCGCTGTTTCTACAGGCTTCAGGTCGTAGCGAATTTCATCGGCATTGAGATACATTACGCCGGTGGTGTTACCCGTAATCAGAAGTTTCTCGCCCTTATCAAAGGTAGAAGCCTCTACGGCAACCTCTGCCACGCCCAGCTTGGAGAAGTATTTCATCACCTTGCCCACGAGCACCTTCTTCTCGGTAGCCACAGAACCATAGTGCTTGTTCCATTCGCCGAGGGTCTGACCCTGGTAGTAACCATCCCAGAAACCGCGGTTGAATACGGTGGCAAGTCTTTCATCCCAGGCATCCTTTTTCTCTTCGGTAAAGGTACCGTCCAGCACGGCGGCTATCGCCTCCTTGTAGCACTTCACTACGGTATATACGTATTCAGGTCCACGGGCACGACCCTCAATCTTGAAGACGCGAACGCCGGCATCCATCATGCGGTCGATGAAGCGGATGGTCTTCAAGTCCTTCGGACTCATTACATACTTGTTGTCTATTTCCAGCTGGTTGCCGGTTTCGTTATCCGTAACGGTATAGCTGCGGCGGCAAATCTGAACGCACTCGCCACGGTTGGCAGAGCGGTTGGCATTGGCGAGGCTCATGTAGCACTTGCCTGATACCGCCATGCACAGGGCGCCATGGCAGAACATCTCGATGCGAATCTGCTTGCCCATAGGGCCGCAGATGTTCTGCTTCTCTATCTGTTCGTGGATGTGCTTCACCTGGTCCATGTTTAATTCACGTGCCAGAACAGAAACATCCGCAAAGCGTGCATAAAACTTCAAAGCCTCTGTGTTTGAGATATTTAACTGTGTGGATAAGTGAACTTCTTCACCCACTTCGTTGCAATAGCTCATTACAGCCACATCGCTGGCGATGACGGCAGAGATGCCTGCCTCCTTGGCAGCATCAATGATTTCCTTCATCGTAGGGATGTCGTTGTCGTAAATCACTGTATTGACGGTGAGGTAAGTCTTGATGCCATGCTCGTTGCAGGTGGCAGCAATCTCACGCAGGTCGTCAATAGTAAAATGATTGGCAGAATGTGAACGCATGTTCAACTTGCCGATTCCGAAATATACGGAGTCGGCACCAGCCTGGATAGCGGCAGCCAAAGACTCGCGCGAGCCCACAGGTGCCATCACCTCAAATTCGTTTATCTTTGTATCCATGAATGCAAATTTCTATTTTGGGTGCAAAGGTACACATTTTCAGCGAGAAAACACCATGATGCAATCATTATTTTTAGAATGCCTTGGCATGAACGCATTTCATGTTCTTTTCCAGCTGGGCTGTAGAGCTGGCACCTACCAGTACGCTGGTTACGCCTTTCTGGTGGAGAATCCACGCCAGTGCCATCTCGGCGAGGGTTTCGCCTCGTTCGCCGGCTTCTGCATTCCATTGCTTTAACTGCTCCAGGAGTTCTGGAGTCAGGGCGCTGTGCTTCAGGAAGTGCTCCTTTGCCATGCGGCTATCGGCTGGGATGCCGTTGAGATAGCGGTCGGTGAGGAGACCTTGTGCCAAAGGCGAGAAGGAGATGAATCCGATGCCGTTTTCGTGGCAGTAGTCGAGGGTTCCGTTTTCTTGTGGCGCACGGTCGAGCATGTTGAGTCTGTCCTGGAAGATGAGCAGCGGACAGTCGCGCTCCTTCAGATATTGATCGGCGAACTTCAGTGCCTCCAATGGCCATCGGCTGATGCCGAGATAGAGTGCCTTGCCCTGTTTCACGATGTCTACCATTGCCTGGAGGGTTTCCTCCAGCGGCGTATTCGGGTCGTAGCGATGACTGTAGAAGAGGTCCACATAGTCCAGATTCATGCGCTTGAGACTCTGGTCGAGGCTCGCCATCAGATACTTGCGAGAGCCCCAGTTGCCGTAAGGACCTTCCCACATATCGTATCCCGCCTTGGTAGAGATGAAGAGTTCGTCGCGATAGGGCAGGAAGTCATCCTTCATCAGTCTGCCCATGGTTTCCTCAGCGCTTCCGTAAGGAGGACCATAGTTGTTGGCAAGGTCGAAGTGAGTGATTCCGTGGTCGAAGGCATAGTGGGTGATGGCACGGCTTCGCTCGTAAGGATCTACTCCTCCGAAGTTGTGCCAGAATCCCAGACTAATCTTAGGCAGCAAGACTCCGCTCTTGCCGCATCTCTTGTAAAGCGCCTCAGCTTCGCCATAGCGATTGGCATCGGCTGTGTAGATTCCTTTTAAGTCCATCTTTATTCCTATTTATTTATGTATGAATATCTTATTCTGCAACAAAGGTATTGTTTTTTTTAGAAATGGGTGGAAAGTTGCTCTTAAAAAACTGTAAAACTTCATAATGTAAACCGTCATTTATATAAATGGCGGTTTACATTTGTGCAGCTTTTATATTTTTCCCCAAAAAACTTGCGGGTTTCAAATATAATATGTATCTTTGCATCCGGAGATTATGAAATCTTCGTTACGTAAAATTCATAATTCAGTAAATGCTTATGGTACAGACCAATCCGTTTCTCATAGAAGGATATTTATCCCCAGATTTCTTCTGCGACAGAGTAGAAGAAACCGCCTTGCTTACACGGCATCTAACCAACCGATGCAATGTGGCATTGATAGCACCACGACGATTGGGAAAGTCGGGGTTGATTTATCATTGTTTCTATCAGAAGGAAATCCGGGAGCAGTATCATTGCATCTATATTGATATTTACGATACCAAGAATCTCGGGGAGTTTGTTTACTCCCTGGGCAAGGGGATTCTTGCTGCATTGAAACCCAAGGGCAGAAAGGTGTGGGAGTTCTTCCTGAATATACTTCAGTCGTTGAAATCTACCATTTCTTTCGATATCAATGGAAATCCGGAATGGAGCGTGGGCATCGGAGATATTCAGTCGCCTGATATTACGCTGGATGAGATCTTTGCCTATCTTTCCCAGGCAGATAAGCCCTGTCTGATTGCCATCGATGAATTCCAGACCATTGCCGGTTATCCAGAGAAAACGGTGGAGGCTACTTTGCGCAAGCGCATCCAGAACTGTCATAACGCTAACTTCATCTTTTCAGGTTCCAAGCGCCACATGATGGCACTGATGTTTACTTCCAGGTCACGTCCTTTCTATCACAGTTCGAGCATCATGGGATTGGAGGCTATCAACGAACAGACTTATCTGGAGTTTGCCAACCATCATCTGTCTAAAATCGACAAGGAGATTTCTGCGGAAGCGTTCTCCTATCTTTATCATCGTTTTGATGGTATTACCTGGTATATTCAGTATGTGCTCAACATGCTCTATACTTCGATTTCAGATTCCAGGGTTCTGGGAAAGGAGGATGTGGAATATTGCATAGAGAGCATTCTTTCGCAGCATCGCTTTGCCTATCAGGCTCTGCTGTTCCAGCTTACCAGCAAGCAGAAGCAGGTGCTCATCGCCATAGCCAGGGAGGGAAGTCCTTCCTCGCTGATGTCGCAGGAGTTCCTACATAAATATCGTCTGGGTGCCAGCACCGTGCAGGGGGCCGTGAAGACCTTGCTCGAAAGGGATTTTATCACGCAGGATGAGGGGGTATATCAGCTATGCGATAAGTTCCTGGAATTAAGTTTAAAGGAAGAGATATAGAGTATTTAGTAACAGATCGCCTTCTTGGCGCCCATGGCTGCCGTGCAAACCAGGGGCGACATCAGGGCGATAGTCATATAAGTTTTGTTCATTTCGATAATCGTTAGTTATTTTTTAAAACATTCATAATGTTGGCAGGCGGACGCTGGGCGAGGAGTTCCCGCTTCATGAAGTCCATGTAGGGAGCCACATGCGTATAGTACTGATAGTATCCCTGGCAGAGATAGTTCAGGCCCGGCTCTCCATACTTATCCTTCTCGAACCGGTTCTTGGGGCATTCGCCATGGCAGGCGAACTCCATGTCGCACTCCTTGCACTGGCGGGGCAGCGAAGTGTGCTTCAACCGGCTGAAAGCCTGCTGCTTTTCGCCATAAAGCATGTCGATGAGCGACTGCTCCCTGATGTTTCCCAGCTTGTATTCCGGAAAGACGAAGTGATCGCAGGAATACACATCGCCATTGTGTTCCATCACGCCTGCATGACCGCACTCCTTGGAGTAGGCGCAGATGCCTGGCAGCACCCCCATCCAGTTGGCAAGTGTGCAGTCGAAGATTTCCACAAAGGTCTTACCCACATCGTGGCGCACCCAGTCGTCGAAGATGGTGCAGAGGAAGTTGCCCCACTGTTGCGGGGTAACGGAAGCATCTGCAAGCGGAATCTCCCTGTCGTCGGCAAGACTCGCCAGGGTGCGACCGTCTTCATGTTCCGTCAGTCGCTCCACGATAGGGGTAAACTGCAAGTACTGGCAACCGTTGTCTCTGAAGAAATGATAGAACTCCAGCGGATGTTCAGCGTTGTAGGCATTGACCACCGCCATAGCATTCCATTCCACCCGATGCTTTTTCAGCAGGCTGATGCCCTGCATCACCTTTTCCCAGGAAGGCTTTCCGGCAGGAGTTACGCGATAGTGGTCGTGATACTCCTGGGGACCGTCGATGGAAATGCCTACCAGCCAGTGGTTCTTGGCAAAGAACTCGCACCATTCGTCGGTGAGGAGTGTGCCGTTGGTCTGGATGACATTATCTATCTGTTTGCCGTGGGCGTACTTCTTCTGAAGCGCCAGCGCCTTCTTGTAGAAGTCGATGGAGCGCATCAGCGGCTCGCCTCCGTGCCAGGTGAAAAGCACCTGCGGCATGGTTTGTGCCTCGATGTACTCTCGGGTGAATTGCTCCAGCATCTCATCGCTCATCAGATGGCGGTGGGAGTTCTGGTAAAGATTGTTCTTTTCCAGATAATAACAGTATTTGCAAGCCAGGTTGCAATGGGCGCCTGCCGGCTTCAGCATCACATACAGTGGCTTGGCAAATGGGGTTGCTATGTTGTCGTTCATCATATTTTTTCTTTTTAAAACTCTGGCAGCGTTATCTTGAAGTCCTTGCTGTCTCTGTGCTCCTTCTGGATGGCAGCCAGCAGATCTTTCACGATTTCAGGATGTTCTGCCGCCACATCGTGGTCTTCGTGAATATCCGAAGCCAGGTTGTAGAGGTGAGGCTTGCCTTTTACTACTACCATCTTCCAGTCGCCCTTTCTCACGCCAATCTGGTCGGTCTCATGAAATTCCCAATAGAGGTATTCGTGGTGCTTCTGCTCGGCATCCTTGCCCAGAAGGGTAGGAGCGATGGAAATACCGTCGAAGCCGTCGCCAGCCAACTTCCTGTTGGTGTAGCGCTTGGCGAAGTTCTTGATTCCGGCAAGGTCGCAGAAGGTTGGCATCAGGTCGTAGAAGGCAAACTGGGTATCGTTTACGCTGCCTGCCTTGATATGCTCTGGCCACCAGGCAATGAATGGGATGCGGATTCCGCCCTCGTAGCACTGGCGCTTCAAGCCTTTCAATTTTCCGTCGCGACCGAAGAACTTCGGGTCGGCACCGCCTTCCTCGTGAGGACCGTTGTCCGAGGTAAAGATGACCACGGTGTTCTTGTCGAGGCCCTTCTCCTTCAGTTTGGCAAATACTTCGCCCACATACTGGTCGAGTCGGGTAATCATTCCGGCAAACTGAGCGTGGGTATGAACCACGGCGTTGTATCGGGAACCTTCCTGTCCGCCCCAGGTCTTGTCCTCGAAGAATTTCTTCTGATAGTTCTCCAGGATAGAATCCTCTGGCTGAGCCAGTTCGGCATGAGGCAGGGTATAGGTGAGGAATCCCACGAAAGGATGCTGGCTATCCTGCTTGTCAATCCACTCCAAAGCCTTGTCGTGGATGATGCGGGCAGAATACTGCTTGCGCTTGAAATAGTCCTTGCCGAACGTCGGGTACTGGATATTCTGCTCCATGATTTCTCTTACCACAGCCGTATCTCCCTGTGACTTGCTGTAACGGTTCAGGAAGTTGGGATAATAAAGATGTGCCTGGAACTGGCAGATGTAGCCGTAGAATTCATCTATGCCACGTTTGTCGGGAGTAGAGGCAGAACCTTCGTATCCGCCTGCCCATTTTCCGAAGACACCGGTGCGGTATCCCTTGTCCTTGAGCATTTCCGGAAGAATCTTATGCTGCGGGTCGTAAGGTTCCTGACCCACCACGGAAAAGTCCTCGTTTACTCCATACTTTACCATCGGCACGTTTCTCCAGTATTCCTTGTTGCCTCTTACGTGGGTGTGGCCGGAATGCTGACCGGTCATGATGGTAGCACGCGAAGGGGCTGAAACCGGCGAACCGGCGTATGCCTGGGTGAATCGCATTCCTTCTCTAGCCATCTGGTCGATGTTGGGTGTATGGATGTATGGCTGACCATAGCAAGCCAAATCACCATATCCCATATCATCGCAGAGGATGAAGAGGATATTGGGCTGCTGCACGTTCTGCTTAGCCCATACAAGGGTAGGCAGGCAAATGATGCCTACCCCTGTGAGCCATATTGTTTTGTTAGTTCTATTCATATATTGATGATTGAATCTGATGTAATCTTATCTGATTGAATCTGATGTAATCTTATCTGATATAATCTAATCTTAGATCTTATTCATCTACCTTTAAGTCCTTGCGGTAGTTGGCGAGAAGCTTCTTCAGTTCTTTCTCTATCTTCTGGGTGCCAGGCTTGCCGTAGATGTTGTTCAACTCGTTAGGGTCTGCCTGGATGTCGTACAACTCCCAGTAGTCGATGTCTGCATCATTGGTGAAGTAGTTGATAGACTTCAGGGCTTTGAAGCAGTTGTTCTCTCTAGTGCCTGGCTGTGCCTGGTACTTGTTCTCTACCACGGCTCTCTCACCACCCTTGCCGTAGAAATGAATCAGCTTGTAGCGCTCGGTGCGCACACCGTCGTGCTTGCGTACCAGGTGATAGGTTGGGTAGTCGTAGTAGTGATAGTACAGGCTCTTGCGCCACTTCTTCACTGGCTGACCGGCAAACAGCGGCTGGAGCGATGTTCCAGGCATGTACTTAGGCTTCTGCAAACCAGCCAGGTCGAGGAAGGTAGGTGCGAAGTCGATGTTCTGAACCATCTGGTTGCATTCGCTCTTTGGCTGGATGTGCTTAGGATAGCTGATGATGAGTGGAGTGTGGAATGATTCTTCGTACATGAATCGCTTGTCGAACCATCCGTGCTCGCCCATGTAGAATCCCTGGTCGGATGTATAGACGATGATGGTGTTCTCTGAGAGATTGTTCTTGTCAAGGTAATCCAGCAGTCTGCCCACGCTCTCATCTACCGATGCGATAACAGCCATGTAGTCGCGGATGTAGTTTTGGTATTTCCATTCTACCAACGCCTTGCCTGTCAGGTTCTTGCTCAGGAACTCACGGTTTCTAGGCATGTAGTAGGCGTCGATGGCTGCACGCTGCTGTGGAGTCATGCGGTTCATCTCGCCCATCAAGCCGTTATAAGAGTCTCTGCCTTCTGGAGTAGAAGGGTCGTACATCTCAGGAACCTTCAGGTCGCGTACCATCTCCATGTATTTGTCGATAGACATCTTCTGGGTAGATGCTGCGGAACCACGGGTCTCGTAATCATCCCAGAAGGTTTCCGGCAATGGGAAGTTCACGTTGCCATACTTGCCTACATACTTGGTGTTAGGCATCCAGAGGCGATGAGGTGCCTTGTGGTGAACCAGTAGACAGAATGGCTTGTTCTTGTCGCGGTTGTTCAGGTACTCGATGGCATGGTCGGTGATGAGGTCGGTGGCGTAACCCATCTCCTGCTTGAAGTTGCCATACTGGCCGGTAGAGGCAAAGGTTGGGTTGTAATACTGACCCTGGTCATCCAATACGCGGTAGTAATCAAAGCCCTTAGGACTGCACGACATGTGCCACTTACCTACCACGGCAGTAGAATATCCGGCACCCTGCAGCAGTTCTGAGAAGAAGGTCTTGGTAGAGTCAATACCCTCAGCCAGCTGGCGCTGTCCGTTCTGGTGGCTATAGAGACCTGTCATCAGGCAGGCACGGCTAGGAGTAGAGAGTGAGTTCTCTACGAAAGCCTGGTTAAACTTCATTCCTCTTTCAGCTAGGCGGTCGATGTTTGGAGTTGGAGCCAATTTGGAGATTGGGCTGCCGTATGCGCTGATTGCTTGCATGGCGTGGTCGTCGCACATGATGTACAAGATGTTAGGTCGGTCTCCTGCATTCTGAGCGAAGATCGACAGCGGCATTGCCTGCAGGGCAGCCATGGCCAGTAGGGAACGATTGAATTGATTGGTTTTACTGTTCATCATAATTTTCTTGTTGAATGAATAGTTCTTTATATGAATTAATTAAAGGACATTTTTTGTATAAAAAACATATGCATTATAATACGCCAAAAAGAGGGGGTGCCGTAAGTGGCACACCCTCTTTGAGTTGTCATTGAACATGACTATCTCAGATTTGAAACAGTCTTGTTGGTTAAATTAATAATTGACTAGGTAGTTATCTCTTCAGGTTCGGGTTCTTCTCAACGTCTGTTGTTGGGTAAGGACAGTAAATTCTATCCTCTGTCCAAGAACCAGAAACTGTAACTTGTTCCTTAGCTGTAATGTCCTTACCCTTAGCATCTTTTGCAATAAAGAGAGGAGCATTAGCAACGCGGTAGTCGAAGTTCTTCTTCAACTCGTTCATACGAAGCTCGTCAGAACGGCGTGTAACCATAGAAACCCAGTTGCCGGCAACTTCCCATCCGTGCTCAATGTAGCAAGCCTCAGCCAGCTGCTCTGCATTCATATCAGCAATCTTCACGGTAGTACCATTGCTCAAAGTAACGTTCTCAACATCGTTTACGGCACGGCTGCGAACCTGGCGGAGGCAATCCTTAGCCTTGCCCAAGTCGCCACCAGAGCGAGCTGCGCTCTCAGCATACCAAAGAAGAATCTCAGAGTAACGGATCAGGTTGTGACGACGGTCGTTAACCATACCACCCCAGTTAGGAGCCAGGTAATCATAAGCCTGACGGAGCATGTTGCCGTTCTCGTCTGAGTTAACGGTGAAGATACAGAACATTGGGTGGTAAGCATCTACTACAGGGTCGCCAACTTTCTTGACAACTTCACCCTTGTCATTCTTTTTCTCTTCTGTGCATAAATCCCACCAGTTGCAAACTTCAGTAATCTTATTTCCTTCCTGGAATGTAATCTTAGGAGCATAGATAGCATCCTTACGAGCACCCTCTGGGAATCTCTTCCAGAATGCGATTTCACCCCAAGCATCACCCCAGCCACCATCGCCGAGACCCTCGAAACGGCAGCAGGAAGAAAGCTGAGAATCATGATCCCACCAGCCTTTGGCATCGTTGTTGATTCCAAGCACGGTCTCCATGTTGTAGTTGTTACCCATAGAATAGACATCCTTCCACTCTGGGTTCAGGATGAAGCCGTAAGAACCGTTGCCGTCGATGACTGCCTTAGCCTGCTCTGCAGCGAGCTTGTAGTATTCTGTACCCTTGTTGAGTGGGTAACCAGCCATAGACATATAAACTGCTGACAAGGTAGCCTGTGCAGCCTGCTTAGTACTCCAGATATCTACACCGAACAAGCGGCTAGGCTCCTTCTCATACTTGGTAGGAAGCTCGTTAACGGCTGCCTTCAAGTCGGAAACAATCAGTTCATATACCTTTTCTACACTTGATGGAGCAACGTCCAACTGAGAAACGTCAGTACCTGTAATCAATGGCACAGGACCGAATACACGTACCAGATAGTAGTAAGCGTATGCACGCCAGAAGTGTGCATTACCCAAAGCCACGTTGATCTTCTCCTGAGCTACAGGTGCATTGCCTGCACTCTCAGTAATTAGGTTAGCAGCTTTGATTACTGAATAGTGCTGGTTCCAAGCGTCAGTAACACCCTTGTTGGCACCGTCAGATGCAAAAGCATCAAGCGCAGCACAAGCCTGCTTGTTAGAACCAGGGTTAGCTGTAATATCATCGCCCTGCCACTGTGGGTACATAGGGTTGGTCCAGCTCTGGGTCTGGTTGATTCTGTCATACAGTGCGTTAACACTTGCAGTCAGGTCATCTTCGCTATTGAAGAAGTTGTTTGGGGTCAACTGTCCCTTAGGTTCCTCATCCAGGAAGTCTCCACAAGAAGAGAAAGTGAGCAAGGATGCTGCCATGAGACAACCCATATATAATAATTTTTTAGTTCTCATAATTATTCCAGTTTTTAGATGATTGAAGTTAGAAGTTTACACGAACGCCCATTGTGATGGTACGAGGATTAGGGTAAGCACCCATATCCAAACCATTATCACGGTCAACACCATTGTCACTGAATGATGCACCAGCTGGGTCGATACCCTTATAGCCAGTGATGGTGAAGAGGTTCTGAGCAGAGAGAGAAAGACGGATGTCTGCAATCTTAGTCACGCTGCGTGGGAATGTATAAGCGATGCTGATATTCTCGCAACGGAGGTAATCTGCATTCTCCAACCACTTGTCTGAGTTACCGTATGTCTTGTTCTCTGCGCCTACTGTTGGCATGGTGATTCCGATGTTAGAGAAGTAGTTCTTATCTGTTACGAACATAGAGGCACCTACCATTGAGTTCATGGCGTAACGTACCATGTTCAAGCGCTTAGCACCGAAGGCTGCGTTGAAGAATACGTTGAGATCCCAATTCTTATAGGTTACGGTGTTGTTCCATCCCAAAGTAACGTCTGGGTTTGAACGACCCAATACGAAGCGATCCTTTGATGCATCAGGATTAGCGGTCTTGGTGCCGTCTGCTGCATAATACATATCAACAAACTGTCCCTTGTCGTTCTTCTCTATGCCTGCCCACTTGAAGCCGTAGAATGTACCGATAGCCTCACCTTCCTTGATGATGGTACATGGGTCAACAGTACCTGGAGAAGGGCTGGTACCATAGAGAATAGGAGAATCTGCTGTCAGCTTGGTAACCTCGTTCTTGATGTAGCTGGCATTCAAGGTAGATGACCATGACCAGTCCTTGGTCTGGATAATCTGTGCATTGATGGTTGCATCAAAACCCTTGTTGCTTACCTCACCGGCATTTACCCAGTAAGATGTACCACCCAAGTAACCTGGAGCTGATGTGGTCAGGAGGGCATCCTTGGTCTTCTTGTCGAAGTAGTCTAAGCTGATGTTCAAACGGTTGCCGAAGAAACCGAAGTCAACACCGAGGTCAAACTGGTGAACCTTCTCCCATGTCAAATCTGGAGTAGCAAGACCATTTGCCCAGTAACCTGTGTAAGACTGAGTTGTACCGTATGTGAAACCAGTTGTACCCAATGAACCGAGAGTTGAATATGGAGAGATATCCTGGTTACCGATGATACCGTAGCTAGCACGGATCTTCATGTACTCTACAGCGTTCTTGATAGGCTCCCAGAACTTCTCGTTAGAGATGGTCCAAGCTGCAGCTGCAGATGGGAAGTAACCCCACTTCTTGTTGGTAAAGCGGCTAGAACCATCCGCACGGAAGGTACCAGTCAACATATAACGGTCTGCATAGTTGTACATAACGCGAGCTACACCAGAGAGCATGGTCCATTTGCTATAACCATTGCTAGGAGTCTTGGAAGCAGCATCTGCAATGTTCCAGTAACCCAACTGCTCGTGAGCAATACCTGTACCTGACATACCCATGCGGCGAACCTCGTTAGAGGTAACTTCCCATACACCAGTAGCTGTCAATGCGTGCTCACCCCACTTGTTATTGTAAGTCAAGTTGTTGGTTGACTGCAGTGCTGTAACAGCAGCATCGTTATTGCCCATATTGTTACCGGCAGCGTTCACCTTGGTAGATGTGAAGTGGTACCACTTGTAATCGTTGTAGTCGATACCGTTGGTTGTGGTGAATGTCAAGCCCTTGAGAAGGTTGAACTTCAAGTCAACGTGACCAGTAACCATGGTACGCTTGCGGTCGTTGTCACCACCATGAAGAATACCGTAAGGGTTGTTCTGGATGTTATTATATGGATCCTTGTTATATTTACCGTTTGCATCCATCATCTCCATAGTAGGAGAGTAGTTCAAGCCTACCCAGATTGGGTTAGACTGGTTCTAAGCGAAACCTGCACCAGAGTTGTCTGTCTGAGCGAGGTTAAGGTCGGCAGTCAATTCCAACCAATCAAATACCTTATTGTGAATGTTTGCCTTGATTGCGTAACGTCTTGACTTGGTGTCAACGATAACACCCTTCTGGTCCATTACGTTGGCAGAGAAATAAGTCTGAGTCTTCTCGTTACCCTGTGAAAAGGCAACCTTATAGTTCTGAGTAATACCTGTCTGGAGCAACTGATCCATCCAGTCGATACCTGGCTTGGTACCGTTCAGATAATCCTGTACTGCACTCTGAGCCACGCCCTTATGGTCAACCAAAGCCTGTGCATACTCCTTGGTACCCATTACCTCAGGTATATTGTAAGCGTTAGAGAAACCGAAGCTGCCGTCGAAAGTTACCTGTGTAACACCAGCCTTACCGCTCTTGGTCTGTACCATTACAACACCATTGGCACCGCGGGCACCATAGATAGCGGTAGAAGAAGCATCCTTCAAAACCTGGATGCTCTGAATATCTTCAGGGCTGATACCTTCGAGACCTGTCTCGCGAACAATACCATCTACTACGTAGAGAGGGTCGTTGCTCTTGTTTACTGAGCTGGCACCACGAACACGAATCTTCATAGATCCGCCAGGAACGCCACTTGACATTACCTGCACACCAGACATACGTCCGTTGAGGGCGTCCTCAACACGTGCTACTGGCTGGTCCTTGAAGCTCTTGTTGTCCATTACGGCAACAGAACCTGCCAAGTCGGCCTTCTTTACCGTACCGTAACCGATGACTACGGTCTCTTCGAGCATGTTAGCATCATCCTGCAGGGTGATGTTCAATGGAGCACCACTCCATGTGATGGTCTGAGACTTGTAGCCTACATAAGTAATGGTGAGTTTAGCTCCCTTAGCAACATTGCCAAGTACGAAGTTACCATCAAGGTCAGTTACAGTACCGCCAGATTTGCCATCAATTCTGATGGTAGCGCCGATGATAGGTTCACCGCTAGCGTCCTTTACAGTACCTGTACATGAGTTTTGCTGCTGTGTAGCTGTGGCAATAGTTGAATTGCTCTGAGCTGCCAATGCAGTGACAGTGCTGAGAGGTGACATGGCACCCAAGAGCGCTGCAAAATACAAATTTGCTCTTTTGTTCATAGGTTTGTTGTATTTATTGTTGTTTATTATTAATTTCTCGTATATTATATATAGTGTTAGTTAGAAAACTATTGCTATATAATCTTATATGAATGTTAGTTAGAATTTAATCCTCGTTCAGGATTTTGTGTCTTGCCATCAGGCAGGCTCCTGTAATGCCGGCGAGTGCCTTCAGGTCGGAGGTGACAATCTGTGAATCCTCATTCATTACGTTGAGCGAGTATTTCTTGATTCCCATGTTCACCGGGAGGGTCAGATAGTCGCCTGTTACCGACATTTCTCCTCCGATGACCAGCATTTCCGGGTTGAAGATATTGATGATTCCAGCCAGCTGCTTGCCCAGTTCGTCAGCGATATGCTGCAGGGTGGCGAGGCTGAGTACATCTTCCTTGGCGATGGCGTCCATGATGTCTTGAAGCGAGAGTTCTTCTTTTCGGTTGAGAACCTTGTCAGAGAGGATGGAAGGCTTGCCCGCCATGATGTTCTCTGTGAGTTTTCTCTTCAGTGCTCTGCCCGAAACTTCGGTTTCTATGCAGCCTATCTTGCCGCAGTGGCAGATGATGTTATTGTTGTAGGCAGTCATGTGGCCAAATTCGCCCGAATAGCCCGACTTGCCGTAATAGAGTTTTCCGTCGATGATGATTCCGATTCCCAGTCCCCAGCACATGTTCACGAAAATCACATCTTTCATTCCCTTGCAGCGTCCCTTGATGAATTCGGCGAAGGCCATGCTTCGCGTATCATTCTCTATGCAGACTGGAAGCTGGATGAGTTCCGTCAGCTTGTCTGCCAGGGGTTTATCTAAGAAGGTGAACATGTTGTAGGCACTGCCATCGAAAGGGTTCACGCGTTCAGCCACATTCACGCAGATTTGCAGAATTTCTTCCTTGGAGACGGGAAGACTGGCGATGAAGTCGTTGATAATCTCGCTCAGTCTTTCCAAATTCTCCGGATTGTTCCTGTATTCGTAAGGAACTTTAGTCTTTTCAGTTATCAAATTGCCGCAGAAATCGCTGGCGGCAAGTGCCAGACAGTTCATCTCTGGATTTACTCCAACGAAGTATCCGGCATTAGGCATAAGGTCGTAAACCATTGGGATGCGCCCCGGGGAGTTGTCTTTCTTGCCAATCTCCTTGACGAGTCCACCCTTTATCAGTTCGTTGAGGGCGTTGGTCGCAGTTGGAAGACTCACTCCAATTCCCTTCGACATTTCCGGTATGGTGGAAGCGCCTTGGGCAATGAAGTATTCCAATAATCGCCGCTGAACTGAAGGCTTATTGTTTAACTTCTTAATATATTTTATTATGTTAGGTTCCATAACTAATATTTTTTATTTGCAAAGATATACTTTTTCCCCATTGTGTGCAAACTTTTCGTAGTTAATAAAGCTTAAATGGCTAAAAATAGTTTGTTTTGAAGAACTTTTCTATTCCTTTCACATACCTACACCTTATTATATATTATAACCGGAAGCATCAATTCTCTTCACGTACATGTAAGTATCTGATATAGTGTGTAAAACTACACTTATCAACAGGAAAGAAAGAGAGAATAATTAAAAATGCTTGGTTCTTCTCAAATTTTGGTACATTTATGTATCTAAGTTTGAGGAGACCTTTATCTGCAAAAGAGAAATCGATGCTCTTCCACCCATAATTCGCTTTGCGGTCTTTATCTTGTTGACCGAACCTTCAAGGATTCCATTGTTCAATTTGCTAGCAATAGAATTATTGATGGCGGAATAGTCCTTAATCAGTCCTTTGGCAAACTTTTCCATTTTCTCATTACCACATCCTATGACCATGTTAATCCATTTGTACAAGTTCATTTTGACCTCTCCGCTCAAAATGCCTTGAAATGTTGTTATATAATAGGCTAAATCGGTAATATGCAAGTCCTGCAGAAACAATCTGACTGTATCAGTCTTGGTTTTCCAGTTGAAGTGAACTATTGAATTCCAAAGGTCATACTCTTCGCTCCTGATAGTTGCCTTTGCAAGAAATGCCTTGTAGGCATCATCGTATGCCTTCCAGTCTTCCTTCCATTTTTCTCTCAGTAGAAAAAGAAGTCTTTTCAGTATTTCTTTCTTCTCTGTAGAATGTAACCCCTTGGTAACCACAGAGTAATCCAATGACTTTTTACAGAGAATCCTGTTTGTAATAGATTCTATGGCTTTGTAAGCCCTTAGTTGCGTTGGGTTGAGCAAGTCCTCATATTTGGTGTTCCTTAGCTTTCCCATCTTAAATCCATCAAACCCTGTTTTGTCATGGATTTCACTCAAAGTCAGTCCTTGCCTTGCATAAAGATCCATGAAAGTGTTCCATTCAGCCATTTTCTTGATTCTTCTTGTATCCTTGCACATCGATTCCAAGACTGCATATATGCTGGTATAAAGCCAACCTCTACTTATTTGTGGCTTAATGGGACCAACTAGACCTTGAGTCAGCAACTCCATTCTCTTATGCAAAAACTCCTGCAGAATCTTTGGAAAGACTGCGCTCGTCAAGTCTTCAATGACATGGAATTTGTCTGTGATAGCATGTGCTGATGGGGCTCCTTGCTTGATAGCCTTAATGAAGCATCGTCCCCTATCACGAGTGATAGTATCGACTTTCTTGTATTGTTTCAAGACATTTGCCACAATCGAAGAATCTCTAGAGTCTATCAGTTCCAAAATCTCGCCTGTGTCATGGTCTACGATAACACTGCCATAGGTATGTCCCTTTCTCTTGGCAAAGTCATCTATGCCTATATTCCTGGCAGTCCTGTCTGGAAGTCTTTGGATCTTTTTCAAATGATTTATGCAAGTATTTGGACAGCAGGTGATTCCCATCTTTCTCATGACCTTGGAGGTCGACACAGATGACATATGTATATGAAGCTGGTTCATCAACTCTATGCATCTTACACTGAATCTTGCATATTTGTTTAGCCACTTCGTCTGTTGCTCTACAAATATATGTTTATCAGACTGGCAGTAAAAACGGCGCATGTAAAGGGTGAGAACAAACCGTTTACACCCTAAAGGACACATCGTGACCGTTCTCTTTTGCCAGCCACGGGTATGAGTGGTTTTCTGGCCACAACGGTCGCAGAAGGCATGGGTAGCCGTACTCACGAGAACCATTTTGAGTTCCGTGGAAGAGAAGTCACAACTTGTGATAAAAAAGCCATCTATGGCAGGAAAAATGTCCATAAGAAGTTTTTCTCCGGCCATAGAAGCATTTATATCGGATTTTATTTGGTTGTTCCTTATCTTTTTTATAATTTTGCATCTGTTAGCGATTGTATCCATTGTAAGTCATATTTTATGATCACTTTAAACTTACATATTTTTGGAGACAATCGCTAATTTTTTATATTAAACTTTCTCAAAAATATTGCTCCTTCATATAAAAATTGGGGCTTTGTACTAAAATTTGAGAAGAACCAAATGCTTTCGTTTTAGACAATACTGCGTTAAATTAATATTTAATCGTCTGTAAATCAATAACTTATATTAAGAAATGCTTATGAAAACTTAACTATAGAAAGTTGGTCAAGTCGCTGATTTTCAGTAACTTTGCAAATCACGACAAACGCAAAATTATATGAATACAGGACTTGACCAATATATGGATATCTTTAAAGATGCAGTTGAAGATTCGGCTGCAAAGTTAACAAAAAGTTTCGAGAAAATACTCATCGAGGTGATAATTTTGTTCATGGTAATACCAAGAAAGATAAATTTCACCCAAATGGGGAGGTATGGCTCGCATGTTGAGCAAACCTATCGCAACGCATTCGGCTTAAAAAAGTCGAAAAGCATTGACTGGCTCAAACTTAATGTCTCACTTGCCAAGCGCTTCTTTGGTAAACAGGGAAGATGGGCTATTGCCATTGATCCCAGCTACATCAGCAAAGCTGGCAAGAAGACTCCACATATCGGTCGTTTTTGGTCGGGATGTGCACAGTCTGTTAAACATGGTCTCGAAATCATGGGTATTGGCCTCATTGATATTGATGCCAAAGACTGCATGATGTTAAAAGCACACCAGTCGCTAAGTAATAAAGAACTGAGTCTTAGAAACAAGACTATGGTAGATTTCTATATCAGCGTCATTAAGCGTTACCGCAAGGAACTTCTTAAACTCTCAACCCTCATAGTTGCAGATGCTTACTTCTCTACAAGTACATTTGTTAATGGGATAAAGAAAGAAGGGTTCTCTTTGATAAGCCGCTTTCGTGACAATGCTTGTCTCTTTTATGTCTATGCTGGTCCACGTACTGGAAAACGTGGTCGCCCCAAGACCAAGGATGGCAAGATTGATATGAAGAATCTTGACCTCACTCGAATGGAGAAGATGGAGATGAAAGATATAGAAGGAACAGCTTATACTTTGATAGCCTATTCCAAGGCACTCAGGTGTAAAGTTAGACTTGTCATCTGGCAGATGCCGAATGGCAAGAAGAAACTATTCTTCTCTACAGACACCTCACTTTCGGGTGAAGAAGTACTTCTTTATTATAGAACCAGGTTCCAGATCGAATTTTGCTTTCGTGACGCCAAAGGCTATACTGGTCTTATGGACTGCCAGGCTCGCGATAAGTGGAAACTCGATTTTGCTTTCAATGCTTCGTTCACATCACTAAATGTTGCCAAGGTAACTATGAAGGAGATGGGAATGGAATATTCTATGTCTTCATTCAAGTCACTGATGACCAATATTTATCTGGTGAAACGAATTTTTAAAGCAAGCGGGTACACCCCGAACCGAACTTTAATTAGCAAGATTTTCAAAGATCTCTCGTGCTTACAGCGTATAGCTGCTTAGCACATTATTGAATTATTAACGAACTATTGTTTAGAAATATTAACTATAAAAACATGGCGGTATTTGATAAATCTCGTATCTTTGCAAAATAAAAAAATTTAGTAACCTAGCGGTTATTAATAAATAACTTTTGAATTAACAAGAGACAGTCATAAATAGAAATATATAAACCTATTAATAGATATAGACAATGAGACTCAATCTTAGTTCACAAATCGTACTGAATAAAGTACCTGTTGAGTTCTACAAGCCTAAGACGACGGTAGAATACTCAGAAATCTCCAGAATGGAGAAGATTCATACAGACATCTTTGCCTCTATGGCAGAAGGTGCCAGTCATGTAGCCGATGGTATTGAAACCGGAATCAAGGCTGCTCAGCATGACGGTAAGTTCTATGTGATGGCGCTGGGCACAGGCTCTTCGCTCAATGCCGTGTATGATGAACTCATCCGCCGTTATGAGAACAAGACATTAAGTTTCCGCAATGTGGTGGTATTCAATGCCTATGAATACTATCCTCTTCAGAAAGAAAGTTCCGTTCGCACCATTAACCAGTTGAAGGAGCGTTTCCTCAACCATGTGGATATTGCCGAGCAGAACATCTTCACCCTCGATGGCTTTGTGGCTCAGGAGGCAGTGCAGGATTGTTGCCGCCTTTACGAGCAGCGCATCAAGACCTTCGGCGGATTGGACGTTGCCCTCATCGGTATCGGCCGTTCGGGTAATATTGCTGCCAACGAGCCGGGTTCGGGCATTCAGTCGATAACCCGTCTTATCCTCATTGGCAATACTTCTCGCGAAGAGATGGAAAACAGCGAGCAGACCAAGGAGACCCTGCCTCCATGCTCACTCACCATGGGTATTGCCACCTTGCTTTCTGCCAAAGCAATCTACCTTACTGCCTGGGGCGAGGAAAAGGCTGAAATCATGCAGAAAGTGGTAGAGAACTCTATCACAGATTCACTGCCAGCATCTTTCCTCCAGACTCATCCAAACGCCAACGTAGTGCTCGACCTGAGTGCTGCTTCTCATCTTACCCGCATTGAACATCCTTGGCTCGTAACTTCTTGCCAGTGGACTGACAAGCTGGTGCGCTCGGCTTTGGTTTGGCTCTGCCAGAAAATAGGTAAGCCTATCCTGAAGCTTACCAACAAGGATTACAACGAGAACGGATTGAGCGAACTCCTGGCTCTCTATGGTTCTGCCTACAATGCAAACATTAAGATTTTCAATGACTTGCAGCACACCATCACCGGATGGCCAGGCGGAAAGCCAAATGCCGACGATACCTATCGCCCTGAGCGCGCCAACCCATTCCCTAAGCGAGTAATCGTATTCTCTCCTCACCCTGATGATGATGTGATTTCGATGGGTGGAACCATCCGCCGACTGGTTCAGCAGAACCACGATGTGCATGTGGCTTATGAAACATCGGGCAACATTGCAGTGGGTGATGAGGAGGTAACAAGATTTATGCACTTCATCAACGGATTCAACCAGATTTTCGCCGATTCAAAGGATAGTGTGATTTCTGATAAATATAAGGAAATCAAGAGCTTCTTTGCCAATAAGAAGGAGAGCGATTTCGATACTCGCGACATCCTGACCATCAAGGGATTGATTCGCCGTGGTGAGGCTCGTACAGCCTGCACCTATAATGAGATTCCGCTCGACCATGTACACTTCCTTGACCTGCCATTCTATGAGAGTGGAAAGATTGAGAAGTTGCCGATGACCGAGAAGGACGTAGAGGTGGTAAGAGCCTTGTTGCAGAAGGTAAAGCCTCATCAGATTTATGTGGCTGGCGACCTTGCCGACCCACACGGAACCCACAAGAAATGTACCGATGCAGTTCTGGCAGCCATCGACGAGGAGAAGAAGGCTGGTGCAGAGTGGCTGAAGGACTGCCGCATCTGGATGTATCGTGGTGCTTGGGCAGAGTGGGAGATTGAGAACATCGAGATGTGCGTTCCATTGAGTCCGGAAGAGTTGAGAGCCAAGCGTAACTCTATCCTCAAGCATCAGTCGCAGATGGAGAGTGCTCCATTCCTGGGCAACGACGAACGCCTGTTCTGGCAGCGTGCGGAAGACCGCAACCGCGCCACTGCTTCGCTCTACGACCAGCTGGGATTGGCCTGCTACGAGGCTATGGAGGCTTTCGTGGAATATAAGCCACTCTAAGTATTTATCAATTAGTTAACTAACTTATATTATTCTCTATATAAAATTTATGAAGAAATTCAATCATCTATTTGCTTCGTTGGCAGCATGCACAGCGATGTTGGGAGGAATCTCAACATCGGCTGTGGCTGCTGACATCAATATTATTCCTGTGCCAGTAAAGACTCAGGTTCAGAAGGGCGAGTTCGTGTTGCCACAGAAAGTGACCATCTCTTATCAGACTGCTGACGGCAAGAACATCGCCAAATACATGGCTGATAAGTTGAAGACTGCTACCGGTTACGATGTAACCGTAGGCGGAAAGAAGGGAAACATCTCTATCCAGATTTCTCCTTCTATGAAGATGGCTGAGGAAGGCTACCGCCTCACCGTTACCAACAAGGGTGTAGTAATCAAGGCAAAGACCGGCAAGGGTGCTTTCTATGGAATGCAGAGCTTCATGCAGCTGTTGCCAGCTCAGATTGAGAGCGCTACCAAGGTAAGCGGCGTGAAGTGGGTGGCACAGTGCTGCGACATCCAGGATGCTCCACGTTTCGGCTACCGTGGTTTCCACCTCGACCCATGCCGCCACTTCATCACCGTGGAGAACGTGAAGAAGCAGTTGGACATCATGTCAATGTTCAAGGTGAACACCATGCACTTCCACCTCACCGAGGACCAGGGCTGGCGCATCGAAATCAAGAAGTATCCTAAGCTTACTTCCATCGGCGGCTACCGCACCCAGGGCGACGGTTCTACCTATGGCGGTTTCTACACTCAGGAGGAAATCAAGGACATCGTGGATTATGCAGCCAAGCGTTACATCACCGTGATTCCTGAAATCGACCTTCCTGGTCACATGATGGCAGCCATCTCTGCTTATCCTTACCTTTCATGCAAGGGCGAGCAGTGGACTCCACGAATGGTTTGGGGTGTTGAGGACATCGTGATGTGTCCGGGTAAGGAAGACATGTTCAACTTCCTGGAAGACATCATCCGCGAGGTAGTGCCTCTCTTCCCAGGCAAATATTTCCACATCGGTGGCGACGAGTGCCCTAAGACCAGCTGGAAGCATTGTCCTACCTGCCAGAAGCGCATACAGAACGAAGGCTTGCAGGCCGACGGCAAGCACTCTGCCGAGGAAAGACTGCAGAGCTACGTAATCAAGCGCATGGAGAAGATGCTGGCTAAGTACGACAGAAAGATTATCGGTTGGGATGAAATCCTCGAAGGCGGATTGAGTCCTGATGCTACCGTGATGTCTTGGCGTGGAACTTCGGGCGGTATTTCTGCAGCTTTGCAGAAGCACGATGTCATCATGACTCCAGGTAGCGGCGGCTTGTATCTCGACCACTATCAGGGCGATTACAAGATTGAGCCGGTTACTATTCCTAGTGCTCCTGCTTATCTTTCAAGAACCTATAATTACGAGCCTGTGCCAGATACCATCAAGTCATTGGGCTTGGAGAAGCATATTCTGGGTGTTCAGTGCAACAACTGGTCTGAATACATGTACACCAACGCCAAGATGGAGTATCAGATGTATCCTCGCTCTCTGGCTCTTGCCGAGATTGCATGGTCACCGGCCAAGAAGAAGAACTTCACCGACTTCAGCCGTCGTGTAGATGCTAACAGTGTGCGTCTCGACGAGCACCACGTGCGTTACCACATCCCATTGCCAGAGCAGCCATACGGTTCCTGCGATAAGGTGGTGATTACCAAGGATACAGTGGTTACCTTCCAAACTTCCCGTCCTATGAAGATGGTTTACACCCTGGATGGAACCCTTCCAACTCCATCTTCTGCCGTTTATACAGAGCCTATCAAGGTGAGTGGCAACACCATCATCAAGATTGCTACCGTATTGCCTTCTGGCAAGATGAGCAAGATAAGAACCATCGACGTGGAGAAGCAGAACTATGCTCCAGCCGTGAAGGTAAATGGTGCGAAGGCTGGCTTGCAGTTGCGCCGCGTAAAGGGCAATTATCTGAAGGTGGATCAGCTGAACTGGGCTGATGCTGAGTGGACAGACAATGGAACCATCACCAATTTGAACAAGATGAAGGTGAGTCAGCCAGACGATGCTGCTACTCTGCGTGGTGCCAACAACTATGGTGCCGTGGCCGAGGGCTTCATCAATGTTCCTGAGGATGGCGTTTACTATCTCTCTTCCCGCATGGAGCAGGTTTGGATTGACAACAAGCTCGTAATCAACAACGAGGGTGCTGTGAAGGCTGGTACCAACAGCGATAATGCTGTGGCTCTTGCCAAGGGCTTGCACCCAGTGAAGTTCGTTTACTTGTGCAACATCGTAGGCGGCTGGCCATCTTGGTGGAGCAACCTCAACCTCGAAATGCGCAAGGATAATCAGAAGAAGTTCACCGCAGTGGGCGAGTCTCAGTATTTCCATTAATAATAGGTTTAGAAACACTGAATTAGAAACAACTGATTTAGATTAGAAATATGAATATCAGAACAATCGCAAACGTATCATTTTGCCTTGCCATGCTCTCGATGAGCAGTGGGGCGTCGGCTCAGAGCGAGTCGCGCTGGCAGAATGTGAACATCAACCAGCAGAACCGAGAGCCTCGCCGTGCGAATTTCTTCGCATTCGAGAGCTTGGATAAGGCTCAGAGTTTCGACAAGAAGAAGTCGGCCAACTACCTTTCCATGGAGGGTATGTGGAAGTTCAACTTCGTGAAGGACCACAACAAGCGTCCGGCAAACTTCTTTGCTCTGAAGTATGATGATTCACAGTGGAAGGATTTCCCAGTGCCTGGTTTGTTTGAGTTGAACGGCTATGGCGATGCTACCTATAAGAACATAGGCTATGCTTGGGCCACCCAGTTTGACCCGAATCCGCCATATATCAGCGAGCTCAACAACTATACGGGTTCCTATCGCCGCACCTTCGAACTTCCTAAGGATTGGAAGGGCAAGGATGTGTATTTCCATGTGGGTTCTGCTACCAGTAACCTGACTCTCTGGGTCAACGGCAAGTACGTGGGCTACAGCGAGGATAGCAAGGTGGCTGCCGAATTCAACATCTCGAAGTATCTCAAGCCGGGCAAGAACCTCATTGCCATGCAGGTGATGCGTTGGTGCGATGGTTCTTATTTCGAAGATCAGGACTTCTGGCGTTTCACGGGCATTGCCCGTGAGGTGTATCTCTATGCCCGTCCGAAGCTTCATGCTGCCGACATCCGATTGAACGCTGCCTTGGAAAACAACTACCAGGATGGTGTGTTGAACTATCAGGTTTCCCTGAAGGGAGGAAAGACAGACGTTGCCATCACCCTGTGTGATAAGGATGGCAAGCAGGTAGCCGAGACCACCGGTGCCCAGGGCGTCATCAAGGTGCCAAAGGTAAATGCCTGGACGGCTGAGACACCTTATTTATATAAGGCATATATCACCCTGAAGAACAAGCAGGGCACCACAGAGGTGATTCCGCAAAAAGTGGGATTCCGCAACGTGGAAATCAAGAACGCACAGCTGCTCGTTAACGGACAGCCTGTGCTGGTGAAGGGTGCCGACCGCCACGAGATGGATCCGGACGGTGGATACGTAGTGAGCATAGAGCGCATGATTCAGGACATCAAGATCATGAAGCAGTTGAACATCAACGCCGTTCGCACCAGCCACTATCCTTGCGACCCACGCTGGTATGACCTTTGCGATGAATACGGAATCTACATCACCGCTGAGGCTAACCTCGAATCTCATGGTATGGGATATGAGGAGAAGTCGCTCGCCAAGTTCCCTGAGTACATCGTGCCTCACATCGAGCGCAACGAGGGCAATGTGAAGCCGCTCATCAATCATCCTTCCGTCATCGTATGGAGCTTGGGTAACGAGTGCGGCTACGGCGTCAACTTCGAGAAGGCTTACGACTGGGTGAAGGCGTGCGATCCTACCCGTCCTGCGCAGTATGAGCGTGGCGGATACGACAGCAAGACCGACATCTACTGTCCTATGTACATCGGTTACGAGGAGAGCGAGCGCTATTGCAAGGGCAATGGCACCAAGCCATACATCCAGTGTGAGTATGCTCACGCCATGGGTAACTCTGAGGGTGGATTCAAGGAGTATTGGGATTTAATCCGCAAGTATCCTAAGTACCAGGGCGGTTACATCTGGGACTTCGTTGACCAGGGTCTGCGCGACAAGAGTCCTGTCACCGGCAAGGAAATCTTTACCTATGGTGGCGACTATGGCCGCTATCCGGGCAGCGATTACAACTTCAACTGCAACGGAATCATCGCCCCTAACCGCCGTCTGAACCCTCATGCCTACGAAATCCAGTACTATCTTCAGAATGTATGGATCAAGAACTTCGATGCAGCCAATGGTGCCATCAGCATCTACAACGAGAATTTCTTCAGGAACATCGACGATTTGAAACTCTCGGCTGCCATCTATGCCAACGGCGTGAAGCTCTCAACCCTGGAGATTCCAGGCACCAAGGGCATTGCCCCTCAGGCAACCAAGCTCGTGAAGAGCGATGCGTTGAAGGCTGCGGTTGCACAGGCTCAGGCTGAACATGCAGGCGAGGAAATTGCTGTAAACTTCGCCTTTGCCAGCGATGGCAGTCAGCCGCTGGTTGACAAGGGTCAGGTGATGGCTCGCCAGCAGTTTGTGGTTAACGCATACAAGTTCGATAAGGTTGATACGCCAGCCCAGGCTGTAGCTTCAGCCAACAAGAAGGCCAAGGTGCAGCAGGCTGACAATATCGAGGTAGAAGAGACCAACAGCTACGTGAAGGTTTCGGCAGAGAGAATGTCGGTTACCATCGGCAAGAAGACTGGTATGATTGATTATCTCGATGTAGATGGTGAACCGATGCTGAAGTTCCGCGAGAGCATGACTCCAGAGTTCTGGCGTGCTCCTACCGACAACGACTATGGTGCTTCTTTGCAGAAGAAGATGAGAGTTTGGAAGAACCCTCAGATGAATCTGAAGTCGTTCGACAAGAGCGAGAGCAAGGACAGCGTGGTTCTTACCGCCCAGTTCGAAATGCCTGAGGTAAAGGCGCAGCTGATGCTCCGCTACCGCATCAATGCGGCTGGCGAGGTGGCTGTTACCCAGCAGATGACAACCGATAAGGAGGCAAAGGTAGCTGATTTGTTCCGCTACGGAATGCAGTTGCAGATGCCTGCGTCATTCTCTAAGTTAGAATACTACGGTAGAGGTCCAGAGGAGAACTACATCGACCGTCACTCTTCAGCTTTCATCGGCAAGTATGAGGCTAACGTGAAGGACGAGTATTATCCATACGTCCGTCCGCAGGAGAGCGGTAACCATACCGACATCCGCTACTTTTCCATCTTCAATCCTGCCACCGGCAAGGGAATCACCTTCGAGGGCTATGCTCCTATGGAGTGCAGCGCCATCCCTTACCTGGTAGAGGATCTGGATGCTGGTATCGAGAAGGAGCATGCCTGGGGTCAGCACAGTGGCGACCTGGTAGAAAAGGGTCTTGTGCAGTTGCACATTCAGCAGCGCCAGTTTGGCTTGGGTTGTATTGACAGCTGGGGTTCTTCACCAATGGAGAAGTACCGCATGCACTATCAGGACCGCTGCTTCCGCTTCGTGATTAAGGCAAAGAAATAAAAAGAAATAAAGAGAAATAATAGGATTTATGCACTTGTGTGTAATCATGTAATTCATCAGCTAAGTGCTCCGCCTGCAGCAATGCAGGGGAGCACTTTTTTGCATTTTATGGGGGAAAAGTTTAAAAATAGATTAAATCCTTTGTCGGTTCCCCCTTTTTTTCTTATTTTTGCATTTCTAACAAGAATTTAAAAGATAGACAAAGATAATGGCAAACGATAATAAAGGTCTTACGCCGATGATGCGGCAATTCTTCGAGATGAAATCCAAGCATCCCGAGGCATTGCTGCTTTTCCGCTGTGGCGACTTCTACGAAACTTATTGCGAAGATGCTATCGAGGCTTCACGCATCCTGGGCATTACCCTTACCCGCCGAAACAACGGCGGAGCTACGGGCAGCATCGAGATGGCGGGCTTCCCCCATCATGCACTCGATACTTACCTGCCTAAACTCATCAGGGCAGGCAAGCGAGTTGCCGTATGCGACCAGCTGGAAGACCCGAAGAAGAAACGCCAGGAAATAAAGGGCAAGAAGGGATTGAGCCAGATGGACAAGATGGTGAAGCGTGGCATTACCGAACTCGTTACCCCGGGTGTGGCGATGGGCGACAACGTGCTCAACTATAAGGAAAACAACTTCCTGGCTGCCATCCACTTCGGTAAGACTTCCTGCGGCGTAAGCTTCCTCGATATTTCTACCGGTGAATTCCTCACCGGCGAGGGAACCTATGATTATGTAGAGAAACTGATGGGCAACTTCATGCCGAAAGAGGTGCTCTACGACCGTGCCCGAAAGAATGATTTCGAGAAATACTTCGGTACCAAATACTGCACCTTCGAACTCGACGACTGGGTTTTCACCGAGCAGACGGCGATGCAGAAACTCCTGGGACACTTCAAGACCAAGTCGCTGAAAGGCTTCGGCGTGGAGCATCTCAAGAATGGTGTCATTGCCAGCGGTGCCATCATGCAGTATCTGGAGATTACCCAGCATACGCAAATTAACCATATCACGGCGCTTTCGCGCATCGAAGAGGATAAGTTCGTGCGCATGGACCGATTCACCATCCGAAGTCTGGAGCTGGTAGCTCCGATGCAGGACGACGGTCTGTCTCTGCTCAACGTCATCGACCGCACCGTAACGGCAATGGGTGGCCGAATGCTCCGCCGCTGGCTGGTGTTCCCACTGAAGGATGTGCGCCCTATCAACGAGCGCCTCGACATCGTGGAGTATTTCTTCAAGGAGCCGGAGTTCCGTCAGCTTCTCGACGACCAGCTTCATCGCATCGGCGACCTGGAGCGTATCATCTCCAAGGTGGCCGTGGGCAGAGTATCGCCTCGCGAGGTGGTGCAGCTGAAGAATGCACTGGAAGCCATCCAGCCTATCAAGGTGGCTTGCCAGCATGCCAAGAACGACGCCCTAAAGCGCATCGGCGAGCAGCTCAACGTCTGCGAAACCCTGAAGGACCGCATCGCCAGGGAGATTCAGCCCGATCCGCCTCAGCTTATCAACAAGGGCGATGTGATAGCCGATGGCTATAACGCAGAACTCGATGACCTTCGTTCCATCAGCCGTCATGGCAAGGATTATCTTCTGAAGATTCAGGAGCGGGAAATAGAGAAGACGGGCATCAGCAGTCTGAAGGTAGGATACAATAATGTGTTCGGCTATTACCTGGAAGTGCGCAACACCTTCAAGGACAAGGTGCCTGAGGAGTGGATCCGCAAGCAGACGCTGGCGCAAGCCGAGCGATATATTACCCAGGAACTCAAGGAATACGAGGAGAAGATTCTCGGAGCCGATGAGAAGATTCTGATTCTGGAGGCGCAGCTCTTCAACGAACTGATTGCTGCCATGCAGGAGTATATTCCTCAGATTCAGATCAACGCCAACCTCATCGCCCGCATGGATTGTCTGCTCTCGTTTGCCAAGGCATCAGACGAAAACCACTATGTGCGTCCGGTTATCGACGATTCGCAGGTGCTGGACATCAAGCAGGGCCGCCATCCTGTGATTGAAACCCAGTTGCCGCTGGGCGAGCGATACGTGCCAAATGATGTGTTGCTCGACACCGAGAAGCAGCAGGTGATGATGATTACGGGTCCTAACATGGCGGGTAAATCTGCCTTGCTCCGCCAGACGGCGCTTATTGTGCTGTTGGCTCAGGTGGGTTGCTTTGTTCCAGCCGAGAGTGCCCGAGTAGGCTTGGTGGATAAGATATTCACCCGTGTGGGAGCCAGCGATAACATCTCGCTGGGTGAATCAACCTTTATGGTGGAGATGACGGAGGCTGCCAATATATTAAATAATGTGTCGCCCCGTTCGCTGGTGCTCTTCGATGAGTTGGGTCGTGGAACATCCACCTACGATGGCATTTCCATAGCCTGGGCTATCGTGGAATATCTTCATGAGCACAAGAAGGCGCAGGCTCGCACGCTTTTTGCCACTCATTATCACGAGTTGAACGAGATGGAGAAGAATTTCCCTCGCATCAAGAACTTCAACGTGAGTGTGAAGGAGGTGGATGGCAAGGTTATTTTCCTGCGCAAGCTGGAGCCGGGCGGCAGCGAGCACTCCTTCGGTATTCATGTGGCAGAGATTGCCGGAATGCCGCGCAGCATCGTGAACCGTGCCAACGATATTCTGAAGCAGTTGGAGCAGGACAATGCTGGGGTAGGCGGTGCCGGCAAGCCGAACGTGCAGCATCTGGATGAGCCTAAGGATGGAGTTCAGCTGAGTTTCTTCCAGTTAGACGACCCAGTGTTGAGCCAGATTCGTGATGAGATTCTGGGCCTGGATATCAACAACCTAACCCCGGTAGAGGCATTGAACAAGCTCAACGACATCAAGAAGATTCTGCTGGGCCGATAGGTCTTCATAGATGGCTGGCGCCTGCCATCATTTAAGACCAGCCTTGGTCTTCATAGATGACCGGCTTTTGGCACTAGAGGCTGGGTCATTAAGGTCATTAAGGTCAAGGTCATTAAGGGTCATTAAGGTTTTTGGAAACACAAAGTATCTATCGTATGTGAACACGAAAGTTCTTAATGACCCTTAATGACCTTGACCTTAATGACCTGATTAACCATTAGTATAGGTTAATAATCACAAAAAGTTACCCTAAGGTAAGTTACCTTTGGGTAACTTTTTGTATATTTGCAGGTGGTAAGAATTAAATAAAGCTGGTAAAACGAATTTAATTAGAAGAATATGGCAGTATTGAAAACAAGATTATTGATAGCATTTTTAATGCTTCTTAGTGTGAGCCAAATCTTTTCACAAAATATTGTTATCTCTGGCAATAATGGTGAATTGGAGTATATGGATGGACTTCCGGTTCTAAAAGCAGAAAGTTATAGTTGTTTCAACAAGAATGCTTCTGATGCTTCTTGGCGTATAGTAATATCATCGCTTGCTTTGAGTGATGGTGTCTGGTATAGAAGTTCTGGTCCTGTAGAGAAGTTTGATTTTTCTGTGTCCGATTTTAGTCGCTTTGCTTTTAATATGGCGGATTATGATTGCAAAATGAAAGTAATTGGTACAAAAAAGTATTGTAAGGGATGGATTATTAGTAAATCGAATCTTTGTGAGGATTCACTAGGAGTGTATTTTGATTTACTACCCCCTAAGCCATCTGTTAAAGAGTATTCTTGGAGTTATTCTTCTTTCGATTATGATTATTGGGAATTTGTTGATGGCTACTATGATTGCGTTATTCAAGCAGAAGATTGTGAACAGTTGGAATTGGAGGAGACAGATTTGAATTGGTTGGATCATTTTGAGTATGGTACTATGACAACGAGTTATGTAGTACCGAAGGAAACTCTAGGTAAAGATTTGTATCATATAAAAAGTAATGTAAGTAATCTAGGTTCTTGGGAACATAAAATATGTTTTAGATCAAGAAATAGTTTTGGCACATCTCTATATAGTGATACGATTAGTCCTAGATCATATATTTCAGAAGATCTACTAAAAGTATTTGAGAAAGTATATTCTGGTATAGAATCTTCTCAACTAGAAGTTAATCAAGTGACTGTATTAGAAAACTGTATTCTGTGTCCTATGGAATGGAAGCAACTTCAAGTGTTTGGTATGGATGGGAAATGCTATTATCATTCTTCTAATTATCAGCCGTCTGTAAAACTTCCTAATTCTTTAAAGGGACTTTATGTAATTAGAGTATTATTCCCTGATAATAAAAAAACAATAAAGAAAATAAAGTTATGAAATAATTGTTTATGATGATGGCAATGTTGATGATTTCTGCATTGTCAATTAAGGGACAAGAGCAAATAGAAGACTCCCCTTGATTATTATCTTAAATATCCGTAAAAAAATTACGGATTATTGGTTTTTTATATATCTTTGCAAATGCTTAGCTGCACTTGACATTATAATAATTGAAAGATGGTTTTCATAGTTTTATAGTGTGTTTGCTTTGCACCAACATTATTGTTATCAATTAAAAATAAAGTATATAGAACCATGTTAGTAAAATTTGCCGTAACGAACTATAGAGGATTTGCCGATCGCATAGAATGGGATTTGTCGAAACCAAGTAACTATTCGTTTAATACTTTTGCCATTAAAGATGGTATCATCAAGAATGGCATTGTGTATGGACCTAATGGTTCTGGCAAGTCGAACTTTGCAATGGCCATCTTCGACATTACCAATCATCTTTCACAGAAGTGGAAGAAGGTGAACTATTATGATAACTTTACATATACGGGAAAGTTGAACTTCCCCGTAAAATTTGAATATGCCTTCAAGTTTATGGATGATACGTTACTATATACATATAGCAAATCGCCTGATGGAAAGCTGGAGGAAGAAGAACTTGTCGTGAATAACAAACTTATTTTCTGCAACAAGAATTCTGTCTTGACATTGGATGATGTTGAGTTTCCGATGGATTCTGCGGTGAAGGCAAACCTTGCCAATAACGCCAACAATGTATCCATCGTAAACTTTCTGCTTACTTCCTATCCTCTTGCCAAGGAGCATTATCTTCTGAAGCTGCAGCAATTCGTAAACTCAATGTTATGGTTCAGAAGTGTTGAAAAAAATGAGTTTATGGGGTTGGCTACTGCTCCGGCTAATCTCGATGAGTATATCATCAAGAATCAGCTGACTCGGGACTTTGAGGACTTCATCCATCGGGTAAGCGGACAAAGTTTTGAGTTTCAGGAGCCAAAGGATGATGATAAAGAGTTGTATTGCGTATTTGGATTAGGTCGCATTCCATTCGATAAGATTGCATCAACGGGTACTCAATCTCTGATGCTGCTTTATTACTGGCTGAAACAGATGACAAATGCATCGTTCGTTTTCATTGATGAATTTGATGCATTCTATCATTTCAGACTCTCTTATGAGGTTTGCAAGACTCTCTTTGCCCTTCCATGTCAGGCTTTTACGTCATCACACAATACCTATCTGATGACCAACGACTTGCTTCGCCCAGACTGCAATTTCATCTTGCAAGACAACAAAATCAAGCCGTTGAGCGACTGCACCCAAAAAGAGTTGAGATTCGGGCATAATATAGAAAAAATGTTTAGAGGTAATGCATTCGAAGTATGATACTATTCGTTTTTGAAGGAGTAAAACGGGAGCCGGATTTGTTCCGCACCATCCAGCGATTATACTTTGCAAACAGAGATGAGCAGATAGTATGTTCCTATAACAACAACATCTATCAACTATACAAAGATTTGCAGGAGTATGATGGCGATGGAGATATTGTGTCTTTACTCATGGAGAAATTTGCCTGTCAAGCTGACAATCCGCTCAAGGATATTGATGCATCTGCTGACATTTCTGAAATCTATCTGTTCTTCGACTATGACTTTCATAACCGGAATTTATCTCTCGAAGAAATCAACAGGCAGGTAAAGGAAATGCTTGAAACATTCAACAACGAAACGGAGTTTGGTAGGCTTTATATTGACTATCCGATGGTTGAATCTATACGTTATACTAAGCAGTTGCCCGATGCAAACTATTGGACGTATTCTGTAACACGCTCAGAGTGTAGTAAGTTCAAAGGTGTATCTGCCGATTTTTCTGCGTATGACAGTTTCGATTTTATCCTACTGAAAGACCATCGAGAGCCAACAGAAGAAGAGATGAAGGAAGTCAAGCAGAATTGGGAATATTTAAAGGAAATGAATGTGGGAAAAGCGAACTATCTATGTAAGGGAAAGAATTCGATGCCTGCATCTAAAGAAGACATACTTCAAGACAAAATATTCAACTCACAATTAGAGCAGTATGTGAATACCGAAGATTGCAAAGTAGCAGTACTCAATGCTTTCCCGATATTTCTATTTGACTATTTCAAATGAGACGGCGGTCTTCATTGATGACCTTTAGTATAGGCTCATAATCACAAAAAGTTACCCTAAGGTAAGTTACCTTTGGGTAACTTTTTGTATATTATCATGCTTTATTCTTCATCATCCTTATTGTCTGCCACAACCTGCGGACCTCTTACCTTGTCCTTCAGGCTCAGACCTTTTTTGATTTCGATGTTCACACCATCGCTTAAGCCGGTGGTTACCTGTTTGCGGTCGTATGTCTTCTTCTCGCCGCTGCCCTTTACGATATAGACAAAGGTGCTGTCGCCGCTGAACTCGATAGCACTCTCGGGCACGGTGATCACGTGGTTAGCCTTTGCCAATACTATCTCGGCGTTGGCACTGTAGCCAGAACGGATCTTGCCGCCCTTTACTGAGCGGACGGCTGCCTTTACCTCAAACTGGTTGGCTCCATTGTTCTCTACAGCCTTTGGTGAAATGTACTCCAGGTCGGCATCAAACTTCAGGTCCTGCATCGCTCCGATGGTAATCTTCATCGGCATTCCCACTACCAGATTGCCGACCTCGGTCTCGTCGATGTTGCCACGGAAGATGAGGTCGTTCATGTTTGCTACACTGGCGATGGTGGTTCCGTCATTAAAGGTGTTGGCGAGAATCACGGAGTTACCCACCTTGACAGGAATATCGAGGATAATTCCCGAAATGGTAGAACGGATGAGGGTGGAAGAGGCGCTGGCGTTGCTCTTGGAAACACCATCACGAACCACTTCGAGCGCATCAAGGGCGGCAACTTTCTCCTCCTTTGCCTGCTGCAACGACTGTTTTACCTTATCAAACTCATCGGCGCTGACCAGCTGCTTCTTGTAGAGCTGTTCCTCGCGACCATAGTTTACCTGTGCCTGCTTCAGGTTAATTTCGGCAAGGCGCACACGAGCCTGCGCCGAACTGAGCTGTCCCATGTCCGGAATCACCTTTACCTTGGCGATTACCTCGCCTGCCTGTACGAAATCGCCTGCCTGCTTGCAGATTTCGGTGATGATACCACTAATCTGAGGCTTTACGTTCACCTCGTTGCGAGGCTCTATCTTACCCGTAATCACCGTGGTTTTCAACACATCGCCCATCTTTGGGGTAAACTCGGTATATTCCACAGGCTTAGGCTGTGATTTCTCATAAAGGAACACGAAGGTTCCGATGAAAATCAAGGCGACTATCGCCGCAACTATCAACTTTGAATACTTTTTCATATCTTTTATATCTTATTTTTCTTTTATTCGTCTCTCATTGCATCTACCGGTTTGATGCTCATGGCTCGCCAGGCTGGGGCAAGTCCGGCAAGACCGCCGAGGATGCAGATGAGGATGGCTGAGGAGATGGCTGTCCAGAAATCTACCTGGAAGTGGGCGGTGAGAATGCCATCCGTGGTGTTCGCCATCTCCAGCATCTGCAGGATGGCTACTCCGAAGATGATGCCGCTCATGCCTGCCACCAGGGTAAGGAGAATACTTTCTGAGATGATTTGCGAGAGAATCATCTTCGGCGTGGCTCCGATGGCTCGGCGAATGCCTATCTCGGTGGTTCGCTCCTTCACCGTTACCATCATGATGTTGGAAACTCCGATGGCACCGGCGAGAAGGGTGCCGATACCTACCAGCCAGATGAGGAAGTTGACGCCCTTAAACAGGTTGTCGAGCATCTGGAAGAGCACCTCCGTATTGAACACCATGATTCCTTTTTCATCTGAAGGGTCGATGTTGTGAGCCCTGGCTATGGTTTCACGCATTCGCTGGGCGATGCTGCTCATCACCACACCCGGTTTACCGGTGGTGGCAATGATGTCGATGGCGGTTCCGCGATTGTAGGCGGTGCGGAGCACGGTTTGCGGAATGGTGATGGTTTCGTCGGCTCTACCGCCGAAATTCACGCCATTTCCCGAGCGGTAATCTACACCCACCACCGTGTAATAGGTGGAATCCACTCGCACGCTCTTGCCGCATGGGTCACCGCCGCCGGGGAAGAGGGTCTTGTAAATCTGTTTGCCGATGACGCAAACCTTGCGCTGGCGGCGCACATCCATCTCGTTGATGTATCTGCCGTAAAACATTTTAGGCACGGAAACCTGGGCGTAGTCGGGATTCACGCCCTGCGTGCTGCCGCTGAATTTCTTGTCGCCAAACACCACCGACTTGTTGCCTCCGAAAAGCAGCGGGGTGATGACATCGAGTTCGGGCACCCTGTGGCGCAGTCGCTCCAGGTCTTTCTCTTCCATCTGCCAGGAACGCCCCTTGTTGAATCCCTTGTAGGGTTTGGTGGTGTTCTGCGCCCAAATGATGGCGGTGTTGGTGGCGAAGCCTGCAAAATTGTTCTGCAGCATCTCCTTCAGTCCCTGTCCGCCACCCATCAGGGCGATGAGCATAAACACGCCCCAGAACACGCCGAAGCCCGTGAGCAGACTGCGGCTCTTGTTCCTCGTGATGGTATCGAGAATCTCTTTATATGTATCTAAATCTAATCGCATAATAATAATTTATAGTTTATTCCGCTCTCAGCGCCTCTATCGGTCGGATTCTTGCAGCCTTGATGGCTGGGATGAGTCCGGCGATGGTGCCTGCGATGACGATGGCGATGGTAGCACCGATGCAGGTGCCGAGGCCCACCGTAGGGTTCACAAACATGGCGGCTTTAAACAGTCCGGTATCTACGGTGGTGTGACCGATGGTTGCGTCCATGATTTCGTTTGCCGCCACGCCACAGACCATTCCGATGTAGCCGAAGAACGAGGTAATGATGATGCTCTCGGTGATGATGAGCTTCAGTATCGACCAAGGTTTGGCTCCGATGGCTTTTCTTACACCAAACTCTCGGGTTCGCTCCTTCACGGTGATGAGCATGATGTTGCTTACGCCCACGATGCCGCTCAGCAGGGTGAACAGACCCACTATCCAGAGTGCCGTCTGCATGATGGCGATTCCCTGGTTCATCTGGATATTGTCCATGTATCGGTTCCAGAGCCAGATGGTGCGGTCGTCATCAGGGGCAGCCTGGTGGTTGTTGTTGATGCTGGCACGATAGTTCTTCTCAAACTGCTCGTTATCCTCCTGGGTCTTCAGGTTCTTGATGGTGAACTCCAGACTTCCTGCATCATCGCCCTTGGCATAGATGGTCTTTATGGTGGAGTAGGCGATGAAGGCATCGGTATTGTTGCGCGATTCATCATCCTTGTAAATTCCTACCACCTGGAAGTTGAGGTTGCTGATCTTTACGTTCTTGCCCACCAGCGAACGGTAGTCTTTGCAGAGTTCCTTGGCCTGGCTTCGGCTCAGCACCACATTCTTGCGCTGCTCCTTCATATCGATTTCGTTGATGAATCGTCCGGCTATCATCTCCGTCTTGTCGATTTTGGGATGTGTAGGAGCCACACCCACCAATGACTGGCTTGCCACATAATTATCACCATAGTTGATGTTCACGTTATACTGTTCCAGTCTTCCACCCACATCATCCACGTACTGGCCGTAGGTCTGGTTGCTGATGAGGATGTCCCTGTCGTTGAGCGTGATGCTTCTGCCTTCCTTCAGTCCCTTGTAAGCCTTGGAGGTTTCGCCCGGGAATACTCGCATGGAGTTGGCAAGGAATCGGGTGCTTTGCTGCAACTGGGCATTAATCAGTCCGTTGCCGGCGCCCAGCAGGAATATCAGCATGAAGATTCCCCAGGCAACGGCAAATCCCGTAAGCGAAGTGCGGAGCTTGTTGCGCTTCGACGTGCTCCATATTTCTTTGATTAATTCTCTCATTATTTTTAGTTAATAATTAATAGTTGATAGTTTATAGAGGGCTGGCGCCATCAGCAGTTCTGCCCTATTAACTATAAACTTTAAACTATAAACTTCTTACTTCACGTAGTCTTTTGATACGAGATGATGGTCTCTGTTGTCTTCGATGCTTCCGATGAGTCCGTCCTTGATATGGATAACCTTATCGGTCTCGTTGGCAACACCGCTTTCGTGGGTTACCACCACGATGGTCATTCCCTCCTTCTGGTGCAGTTCCTTCAGCAGGTCCATCACTTCCACGCTCGTTTTGGAGTCGAGGGCTCCGGTAGGCTCATCGGCAAGGATGATTTCGGGTTTGGTGATGAGGGCACGGGCGATGGCTACACGCTGCTTCTGTCCTCCCGACATCTCGTTGGGATAATGGTTGGCCCATTGCTTCAAGCCCAGTTTGTCGAGATATTCCATCGCCAGTTCGTGGCGCTTCTTGCGGCTCACGCCCTGGTAGAAGAGTGGAAGCTCCACGTTTTCCACCGCCGTCTTGAACGAGATGAGGTTGAACGACTGGAAGATGAAGCCAATCATCTTGTTGCGGTATTCGGCAGCACGGGTTTCCGAGAGGTCTTTGATGAGCACATCGTTGAGTAGGTATTCGCCCGTATCGTAGTTGTCGAGAATACCCAATATATTTAATAAGGTGGATTTTCCCGAGCCGGAAGCACCCATGATGCTGACGAACTCGCCACGTTCGATGTCGAGGTCGATGCCCTTCAGCACATGGAGTGGCTGAGCACCCTGATAGGTCTTGTTGACGTCTTTTAGATGAATTAATGACATATAATACGCTTGTTTATTGATATGAATTTTAAACGTTAGACGCTTGCAACCTTCTGAAAGTTGCAAGCGTAGCTATAAAAAATCATATTTTCACTTTTTTGAGATTCTTCTCCAACTCTTCCTTCACTTCGTCGATGGAGATGTCGAGAAGCTGCATCTGTCGGGCGAGTTCCGGGAGTCTTTCTTTCATAAACTCCTTTTTGCGGGTTTTCTTAATCTGCTTCTTGGCTCCTGCGGAAACAAAGTAGCCCAAGCCTCGCTTGTTGTAGATGATCTCGTCGGTGGCAAGCAGGTCGTATGCCTTCACGGTTGTGTTGGCATTTACCTCCAGCAGTACGGCGTATTCCCTGACGCTCGGTATTCGCTCGTCTTCCTTGTACTTGCCCGCCAGGATTTCATCGTTCAATCGTTCGGCTATCTGTACGTATATCGCTTTATCATTACTGAAAATCATAATCTTCAATTTTAATTTTTTAGATGTTGATCCACTTGTTGCAGATTACCTGCATGCGGGTGAAAATCTTGTAGGATGCCCAGAGGCTGAAGGCTGCCAAAGCAAGGAAAACGACCGACCAGAAGATGGCGATGCAGAGAGAAGTGCCCGGATTATCATGGTTAAGATGGGTGTAGAAATCGAAAGCTCCCCATTCTTCGAGCTTGCTGCCGCAATAACCTACAATCATGTAAATGATAATACCTGATATGGCTGTCAGGATGATAGGCTGTTTGCGGAAGAAGGTGCCGCCTAGCAGAGTGAAGGAGTAAATCATGATGAGAAAGCTCCATCCAACCAGAGCTGCTTCTATTTTACATTGCCCCGCTAAGATACAGATAGGATTGTCACCGGTATTGGTTGCGGCTTCGTATATTTGTCTTAGAGAACTTCCGATGATGCTTGCATGGTAACCGGGAGTCATGAAAAAGCTCAATATAAATTGCACGAAGTCGCCTATAAGCGTAGCAATCACCATGATGAGGATACTGCCTACACTCATCATCAGGAAACGTGCAGCATATTTCTCCAGATTGTTGGCTGGCAACATCAGAAAGTTCTCTCGTTGCAGCTTGGTCATCGTATTGCTAAAGATGTTGCAGGTAGATACAAAGAAAAACGCTATTAAAATAGTGGCAAGGAGTCCTGTCATGCTATCTTCGTAGTAATTACCCAAATCTCCTCCTTCTACAATGTAATGGCTATGAGGGAAAGAATAAAGCATGGAAATGGAAAGCATGATGATGCCGATAGCCAATCCTGCGATACTGCAGAAATAGCTTTTCCTGTTGGTAAGCAAATCCCAACGCAGCACCATTCCGAATCTATGTAAATCAAAAGTCTTGTTCATAATCGTTGTTATTTAAAGATGATTTTATATTTTTCCTAATTTTCCACCTATCACTGCATTGAAGAGCAATTCCAGGTTCATCTGTGTTTCCTGCTCGCCCTCCTGTCGCTTGCAGATGGCGGCATTGCCCTGCAGGGTTGGCTCGGCGTAGAGCACGGTGTCGTCCATTTCCTGTGGGTTGCGGTACTCGAAGGTGTATTTCCCGCAGATGTCTGATACCGATGCATCGAGCAGGAGCTGGCTTTGGTTCATGATGATGATGTGGTCGAGCAGTGACTCTACATCGTGCACCTGATGAGTAGAGATGATGAGGGTGCGATCTTCCGTCATGTTGTTGGCGATGACCTTACGGAACTGGCTCTTCGATGGGATGTCGAGACCATTGGTTGGCTCGTCCATCAGAAGAAAGCGGGTACCCGTGGCGAGTGCGAAACTCATGAATACCTTCTTTTTCTGTCCCATCGAAAGTTCGTTCAACTTGAGAGAGAGTGGTAAATCAAAATCCTTGAGGCAACGGTCCAGCACTTCCTGCGAGAAGTTAGGATAGAACTCCTGGTTCATCTTCACGTAGGTGGCAAGGGAAACGTTGGGCAGTTCAAACTCTTCGGGTACCATGAAGATGTCCTTCAGCATCTCGGCTTTGCGATCTTGTGCCGAAATGCCATCCACGAGAATGGTACCTTGTTGCTGGCGGAGCAATCCGCTGATGAGGTAGAGCAGGGTGCTCTTGCCTGTACCGTTCTTACCGAGCAAGCCATAAATGTTGTTCTCCTTGAGTTCCAAAGAGAAATCTCTAAATACAAGGTGCTTGCTACCTGGGTATCTGAAATCAATGTCTTTAATCTGTATCATAATCGTTAATGTTTGAGTGTACTACTTCAATAGAACACTGCAAAGGTATGCTTTTCTGCAATAAGTTCCAAACTTTTGGGCAATTATTTTCTTGCTTTAACGTAATGTTAACAATATCACCTTATTATAAAAAGCAAAGGCACCGAAAAACTTCACTTTTCGATGCCTTTATGCTTGCTTAAATGTATTTCATCAGAATGTCCCAAACGGCGATGATGTGGCAGATGCTACCTGCCAAAACAAAGAAATGGAACACGGAATGCATGTATTTCTTCTTGTTGATGCTGTAGAACACGGCTCCCGTAATGTAGCACACGCCCTCGGCGATGATCCAAGCCACCGTGGTGGCAGATACGGAATCTATCAGTGGCTTGAAAGCCACGAGCACCGACAGTCCCATGCCCACAAAGCAGGTGGTCTCCAGGTTGCTGTGGTCCTTGAGCCGGGTAAAACTCATGATGGTTCCGGCGATGGCGCACGCCCAGATAAAGATGAAGAGGCTCCAGCCCCAGTAGCCTTGGTCGCGCAAAGCAATCAGGGTGATAGGGGAGTAGGAACCCGCAATGTGCCAGTAGATGGCGGCGTGGTCCCACTTTCGCAGTCGCTCCTTCCACTTGCTCCAGGCTGAGATGGCGTGATAAACCGTGGATGCGATGTACGACATCAGCATACCGAATAAGTAGAGGATGATACCTGCCGTGGCCCATCCGTTGTGCATGGTAAAGCACCAATACAGGAAAATGGCCCCCACGACAACGCCCATCAGAATGCCTCCTGCGTGCGACCAGGAGTTCCAGAGTTCCTCTTTATGACTGAAATGTATTTTGAGTTTCATATTACTTCCTTTTAAAATTTCTGCAAAGATACGAAATGTTTTCGGCATTTTATCCCCTTTTCCGATACTTTTAGTGCTTTTAGAGTGAAAAAAGCTTAAAATATGATGAAAAATGATACAACGTATTGAATAAAGTGTTACTTTTGCACTCAACAATTAAAATATAGTAAACCAAAATGCAACAATTGGTAAACCGAGCGGCGTGATGTCGCATCTGCTAAACAAAGATTTTCAAATACATCATATTGATCATTATTGAATCACATTCATCATTTTTGATACGATATCTCGTATTCTAATCGTTTATACCCTAAGTAATACACAAATTGAATTCTTATAATACAAACCTGGAATAGAACAAAAGTAAAAATGAGTAAACAATAATATAAACATTTTAAACCAGAAACAAATGAAACAAAATTTACTTAAGACAATGCTCGTAATGGCTGGCATCGTTGCTGGCTCTATGGGGGAGGCCGTCCGAAAACTTAATTAGGGAAGCAAACAACTGAATTGGGCATTTTTCTTTTGCTCTTTATAGTTAATTAACTTCGTATCTTCTTGATTCTCAATTATTTTATGTATCTTTGTAGTAAAAAACAAGAAAGATATGGCATATAAAAAAGGACAAGATAGACGACAGAGGGTTCTTTTCCCTGATTGCATTGACGAGTATGTAGAGGCTGACGCCCCTGTTCGCTTGTTTGATGCTTTTGTCGATAATCTCAAAATGGATGAACTGGGATTCGTCCGCAGTACTCCTGCAGAGACAGGTACTCCTGGATATGATCCTCGCGATCTCCTCAAACTCTATATTTATGGTTACTTCTATCAGGTACGTTCCTCTCGCAAACTTGCTCGTGAGTGCAAGTGTAACGTAGAGGTAATGTGGCTGCTCAACAAGCTGACTCCTGACTTTCGTACAATCTCCGATTTCCGCAAGGACAACAAGAAGGCTATTACTAAAGTTTTTAAAGAGTTCAACAAGTTTTGTATGGGACTGAAGCTCTTTTCCAAGTCGTACATCTCTATTGATGGAAGCAAGTTTAAGGCTGTAAATGCTAAAGACAACAACCTTACTCTAAGCAAACTCGATGACCGAATCAAGCGTCTTGATGAACATATTTCAATCTATATGGAAGAACTTGAAGCATACGATCATGAGGAAGGACGCAGGCTCTCTAAAGATGAGTTGCAACGTAAGCTTGATGTTTGCAAGGAGCGCAAGGAACGCTATGAGGGATACCGTGATACACTTGAGAAAAGTGGTGAAAGCCAGATTTCCTTAACCGATCCTGATTCCCGACTAATGAAAGCCAACGAAGGCTTTTGTGTCGGTTATAATGTGCAAACTGCAGTTGATGCGGAGAGCCATATGATAGCAGGCTTCCTGGTAACCAACAGTCCAACAGACCATGGTCAGCTTACAAGCGTAGCATCTGAGGTGAAAGCCGATTATGGTGTTGACGTTCTTGAATCAACTGCAGACAAGGGGTACGAGTGTCCCGAGGATCATGCAGATGCATTGGCTAATGGTATCGTACCAAATGTCATCCAACGTGATGGCAGCTGCACGGAGCAGGTTCAGTTTGACTATAACGAAGCTACCATAACTGACGAACAAAAGTCAAGTACTAATCCAGAAGATTTGAAGGCATGTCTTGAAGCAGCAGTCATACCGGAAGCCTACAAGGATTTTTTAACCGATGCACAGATTGTAGAGGTCAAGGAGTACACTTCTGATGTAGCAGAGTCTGCTGTACTGAAGATGACTCCCGGGCAGATGCGTGCCAAGGCTCTTGAAGGATACTTCGTGAGGGATGCCGAACGCAATCTTGTCTATTGTCCGCAAGGAGAAATCCTGAGGCAAAAGTCTATCAAAAGAAACGGTATGATCCGCTATTGCAACAAGCTTGCATGTAAAAAATGCAAGTGCAAGTGTACCATCCAGAAGTTCAAGGAGGCAGACTTCAACAAAGACACCTTGATAAAGGCAACCGAAGCAAAACGCAAGCAACTCAAAGAAGAGAATAAGGACAAGCCAAAACCTCCAAGAATGAAGATCGTGAAGAAGGTTGTCCGTTACGTTTTACATCTAGATCAGAACAAGATGGACAATCGCAAATGCCTCTCCGAGCATCCTTTTGGAACCATGAAGCGAGCACTTGGGCAATACTACTTTTTACTGAAAGGCAAACTGAAAGTAACTGCTGAGATGGGTCTCTTTTGCCTATCTTATAACCTTCGTCGTGCCATATCTCTCAAAGGTGTACCTGCTTTGATTGCTTCTCTTGGATAATGACCTGTAGGGATCAATACCATCGAAAAACACGCTCTATTAGTGTTCATATCGGCCATTTTAAGCCCTTATGACGAATTGTTTAACATAAACTAAAATTTTAAGATGAAAAAAGATATGCCCTTAGAGGGACTTAGGTGGAGTCGTGATAGCGGTTCTGCCCTCTATGATACACCCCAAAACGGCCGTTCTCGGACGGGCTGGGGGGTGGGCACAAACAGTGCTGTTTGAACGTGGTACTTCTATAGCACCATGGACAAAAGAGAATTTGGCAGATTTTAAGGCTAGTACAGGAACCTTAGAATTGAGCGATTATGGTGCAAAAATTGCTACTACTAATTCTGCCGTAGAAGTATCTAAAGATATTAATCCTCAAAATGGCACCATTTTAAATGTAGAGGCAACTTGGCTTGGAATGTCAAATGTGGGTAGATCTATGACTACTGGTACAGCTAGTTATTTTAGATTTGGTAATATCTATATTTTAGAGAATGATCAGGATAAAAATAGTCCTTCTGCTTATTCTTTAAGTCCATTTAGTAAGACAAATTATACTAATTTTACAGGTCCTTCAGGTGTTAGAAATTATGATCCAGCTACGCGCCCATTTTATATAATAAAAATGGAAATTAATACCGCAACTAATAATTTAAATTATTTGAAGGTCTATAGTTCTGATGATGAATCTAGAGAATTGTTGAGCTTATCAAATCAGCCATTAGATAATGTTGATTATAAGACTATAGCTTTTGGATTTGCTAAAGGAGCAAGAATGAGTACTAGTCAGGTTGAAATCTTGAAGTCAATCAAGGTTACGGAGACAGTTCAGGAGGTGACTACAGCAAAATATACTGTTAAGTATGTTGATGAAAACAATAACGAAATAAAAGATGCTAATGAGCGTCAAGGCGAAGTTGGTAGCTCTGTTGTTTTAACAAATTCTGATAAAGATAATTTCTTTAATGAAGAAAAGACAAAAAAATATATTTATGTATCAGACAATTCTAATTCTGTCTCTATAGATAAAGATGGAAATTCTGTGGTAACTGTTAAGTTTCATGAGGCAGCAAATTATAATTATACAATTAATGCTGTAGCAGGAGGTGTTACATTAGAAAAGATTGCTTCTGGAGCAGACTTTGAAGGTGAAACGGTAAAAGTACCTTATCATAAGTATGTTTTGAAAGACAATGTTTTGTATATGGCACCTCAAGGTAATAAAGACGATGGTTACTATCAGAAGGTTGTAAGTCTGGATCAAAATGAACTTGTCGTTAATGTTGAGTATTCTGCAGCAGATTTGAAAAATGTCGCTTTCTGTAGTGAAGCAGAAGATATTGAAGGATTAACTCCAAGTGCAACAGGTGCTGCGCCTGTCAGATGCTCTGATGGTAAAGGTGCTTTTGCTGAATCTGATGTGGTAATTGCAAAATTATCTGCAGGAATTTATAGAATGCATGTTGGAGTATTTGGAAATACTGGAACTAATTTTGTCTTTAAAAATGGCAATAATGTTGTATTCGAAGCTGCTACTACGGGTACAGGCTCTGAAGTATCAAGTTCTCTTTTTGAATTAACAGATGATAGTGACATAGTATTGTCTGCTGCTGGCAATGGTGGTTCTTCTCCTAAATTGTTAGATTATGTTATAATCGAGAAGTTTATTGGTGATGATGTAGCCGTTTCAGCCGTTAAGTTCGCAACTTACGTTCCAACCTGCAATGTTGTAGTTCCAGCTGATGTAAAGGTTTATACAGCAAAGGTAAACGAGGCAAAGAGCGCTGTGGTATTGACAGAGGTTCCTGCTGGTTCTGTAATCGCAAAGGGTACTCCTGTATTGGTAGGTGCTGAGGCTGGTTCTTATAACTTCGCTGCATCTACAGGAAAGGCAACAGTTGTTGATGGTAATGATTTGAAGGCAGCTACTGCTGATACAAAGGGCGATGGTTCTACAATCTATGCTTTGGTTGAGCAGGAGGGCAAGGCTGTATTCGCTCCTTTGAAGGAAGGCGTTGTTGTAAGTTTGGGTCACGCTTATCTCGAGTTGCCAGCAGCTAGTGCTACAAGATTCTACTCAATCCAGTTTGGTGGTGAGACAACAGGCATCAACGAGGTGAATGCAGCTGCTAAGGCAGATGGCGCTTACTACACACTCCAGGGTGTGAAGACAATCAAGGCTGCTAAGGGTATTTACATCCACAACGGTAAGAAAGTGGTTATCAAGTAATGAATCATTAATAATAAGTATTTATAATAACATCAATAAATAGAAACAAAATGAAAAAGTATATTCAGCCAGAGATTAATGTAATGGAGATGGAGTTGGACTCTCAGCTTTGTGCAGCTAGTGAAACTATTGGTATTGGCAGTACTCCGGCAGAGGGACCTTCTCTCGTACCAACACGTCCTCGCTTCAGCATCTGGGATTCTGAGGACGATGTAGAGGAGTAGTCAGAAATAGATAGATTGTCATCTATGAATAAAGGTGTGGTGAAAGCCACACCTCCCAAACACCCCGAACCAAGATCTCTTCTTGGTTCGGGATTATTTGATTGATAGGAAAAATCTTGATAGATAAAACACCCCAAAATCAGCATTAAGCATGGGAAAATTTTCCCTTAAGGAAACTTGGAGTTTCAGTTAAGGAGACGTAGATTTTCGCAAACGGAAAGTACATATAAAAAGTGTTTGAGAGAAGAATGAGGAAAGTTTACTGGTTATCAGTTACTTTCCTCATTTTGGTTAAAAGTGGCGAGGACAGACGAAGACGGGAATACGACAAGATGAGACAGAGGAACGTTACCTATCCGTAACCTATACCCCAAATGAGGAATGTTAAGGTTCGGAAGAATGAGGAAGGTTACGAATTGAATTTGAATACTCTGATTTATAGTGAGTTACTGATGAGTAACGTAAGATTTTTGGTTACGAACCAAATTTGCCGTGTTCTGCCGTGAAATGCGTAGCAAGAAAAGACTCTTCATGTATTAATTTTGAACGCAAAAAAGAATGACGTTATGAAGAGTACATTTTCAATTATCTTCTACCTCAAAAGACAGGTAGTAAAGAAAGATGGTACTGTTCCAGTTATGGGACGTATCACAGTGGACGGAACACAGGCGCAGTTCAGTTGCAAGACAACTGCCAATTCTGATTTGTGGGACACCAAGGGCGGACGCATGATAGGTAAGAGTATGCAGGCTTTGGAGGTGAACCGTAAATTGGACAAGATGCGTGTGAGTATCAGCAAGCATTATCAGGAGATTATGGACAGGGACAACTTCGTCACTGCCGACAAGGTGAAGAACGCCTTTCTTGGCTTGGAGTATCGTTGCCATACACTGATGAAAGTCTATTCCCAAAGCCGTGATGAAATGGAAAAGCAATATAAGGCTGGCATGAAATCTTTGAGTACATACACGAAGTATAGAATCGGGTGTGCCTATGTGGGCGAGTTCTTGCAGGCGCATTACCATGTGAAGGATATTGCTCTGAAAGAGTTGTCGCTGCCTTTTATCACGGACTACGAGACTTTTCTCAGAACCGACAAGCATCTGAAAATCAATTCTGCAATGGTGTTTGTCCGCAATCTCCGTGCAATGGTATTCCGTGCCATAGATAATGAATGGCTCGTAAAAGACCCATTCAGACGATATGAGTACAAGGAAGAAGAGACCACAAGAGAGTTTCTGAGCAAAGAAGAGATTCACCTGTTGATGGAGACACCTATCACAAGAAAGAAGATGAGCATGGTGCGTGACTTGTTCCTGTTCTGTTGTTTTACAGGTCTCGCTTTCATTGATCTGTACAACTTGAAGGAAGAGAACATCAAGGAATTTTTCGATGAAGGTGAATGGATTGTTATCCATCGACAGAAGACTGGAACGGAAGCCAACATCAAGTTGCTTGACTATCCCAAGCAAATTATGGAAAAATACCGTGGATTGTGTGAAGACGGCAGGGTGTTTCCAGTACCCAACTACCAAAGTTGTATGGATTCGCTCAAAAGACTGGGCAAAAAATGTGGTATCACCAAGCCGCTGTCCTGGCATTGTTTGAGTCACAGTAAAATCTTTTATTAATTGAATATCAACGAGTTAAGTGCCTTGAAGAATGTAACTGCTAACGATTTAGAAACGAGCTATATTCTTTTTCTTTCACAACTTTGCAATATACAAAGAACGCTTTGTTTACGAGTGCAAAGATAAATCTAAAATCTGAGAAACTATCTTTTTTGCTCTTAATTTACATATTTTTAAGAGGTGAACATTGATTGTCTATCTCTTTTGTAAATTACGACATTGCTTTCAAGTCAAGACCTAAAAACAGAACCATAAAGTTTCAAAAATAAGCATAAAAAGTGGGATTTGTAGCATCTTCGACTAAAATCACCTTATAAAATGCTAAAATTTTGCCTATTTATGATAGATTATCGCAATAAATTATTATTTTTGTAGGGTAAAATGCAATAAAAATATGAAGTTAAATCGCATAAAGGCAGTTTTAGAGGAGAAAGGTATAAGCCAAACTTGGCTTTCCAAGAAAATGGGCAAGAGTTTTAGTACGGTCAATGCCTATGTGTGCAATCGTACCCAACCAAACCTTACAACGCTTCTTGAAATTGCACAAATATTGTCTGTGGATATGAAGGAACTTATCTCGGACGAGAAAGAACGTAGTGCTAAATAAAAGACAAAACATAATGGAACAGTCACAATATAACTTTTTGTTCTCGTTTATCTGGAACATAGCCAATGACGTACTTGTGAACGCTTTCAACAAAGGCGATTACAAGAAGGTCATTCTGCCTATGTTGGTGTTGCGCCGCATTGACGTGCTGCTCGAACCGACAAAGGATGCTGTTATACAGATGAAAGAACAACTTGACAAAAACAAGATAGAAAACCAAGCGCCAGTGTTGTATGACATTACTGGCTACCCATTCTACAACACCTCCAAGTTTACGATGAAGACTTTGAAAAGCGAGATAGACCCTCTTCGCCTTAAAATGAACTTCATTGAATATCTGAACGGCTATAGTAAGGATGTGCTCGACATCATCGAAAAGCTGCATCTTCGACAGGTTGTTGACAACCTCACGGAAGCGGAACGTTTGGGAAGTATCATCGAGAAATTCACGTCCGACAAAATAAACCTCAGCTCAAAGCCTGTCTTTGACGGCGAGGGCAATCTCTTGCATCCTGCTCTTGACAACCACACAGTGGGAATGATGTTTGAGGAACTCCTGCGACGTTTCAACGAGGAGAACAACGTGACAGAGGCTGGTGAACATTTCACACCAAGAGACTACGTGAAGCTGCTTGCCGACCTCGCCGTGCTTCCTGTTGCCGACAAAATCAAGGCTACGACATACAGCGTGTATGACGGAGCATGTGGCACTGGCGGAATACTCACCATTGCGCAAGAGCGCATCAAGCAGATTGGCAAGGAACAGGGAAAAGATGTGGCAATCAACATTTACGGACAAGAACTATTGCCAGACACTTATGCCACTTGCAAGGCAGACCTTATGATTTCGGGACATATCAAGTCGTTCCAATACAACTACGCTGGTGAGGAACGAGAGTATATCGCTTTCGACTCCACTGTTTCTCGTGACGGTCATGCTGGAGAAACATACGATTTCTGCATCTCCAATCCCCCTTTCGGTACTCCGTGGAAAGAGGACTTGAAGAAACGTGGATTGAAGGAAACAGAAAAGGCAAAGTTTACGGACTCTCGCTTTAATATCGCTATAGGCAATGGTGAGAACCGCAAGGAGATAACTTTCTTGCCCGACATCGGCGACTGCCAGATGCTGTTCCTTGCCAACAATCTCAGCCGAATGGTGGATGACACGGAAATGGGTACGAGAATCGTGGAGGTGCATAATGGTTCCTCACTTTTTACGGGCAATGCAGGAAGCGGAGCAAGCAACTTGCGCCAGTACATCATCGAGAACGACATGCTGGAGGCTATCGTAGCCATGCCTGAAAACGACTTTTACAATACAGGTATCGGCACATACATCTGGATAGTAACCAACCGCAAGGAGGAACGCCGCAAAGGATATGTGCAGTTGATTGATGCAACCGACATCAAGTCTCCGTTGCGCAAGAACCTTGGTAAGAAGAACTGCGAGACTAACGAAGCGGACCGCAACGAAATTGTCAAGATGCTACTCGACTTCAAAGAAACAAAGAAAAGCAAGATCTTCCCGAATAAGGAATTTGGCTACTATAGCGTGACCGTGGAGAGACCTCTTCGCCTTGTTTATGAGAACCTTGACGAAATCGCACTGCCCGACTTGAAAAACAAGGGCGATGTGGAACTTTTGCAGCGAGTGGTTGAGGCATGGAAAGAAAATTTGGGCGGTCATACCGTGGGTGATTTTGCATTGTTCTTGATGTTGGAACAGATGAGAGTGAAAGTGCCAGCGTCAAAGGTGAAACTGGTGCGCCAGTATCTCAGCAAGCACAATGACAAGGCTGATGTTTGCTTCACTAAGCCGACAAAGCGTGACAGTGCGGTCGTGACAGACCCTTCATTGCGTGACACAGAGCAAGTGCCGCTCCTCTACCCTGGAGGCATTGATGCCTTCATGGAAAAGGAAGTGCTGCCGTATGCGCCCGATGCGTTCTACGATGCTGCAAATGTGGTTGTTGGCTATGAGTTGTCGTTCACCAAGTACTTTTACAAGCCTGTAGAACTGCGCACTATTGCCGACATCACAACCGATATCAACGGCATAGAGTGCAGACTGAAAGGCGTACTTAAAGATATTTTAAACGTCTAACCGTTAATGGTATTTGTGTATGAAAAAATATGAATCATATAAGGACAGCGGTGTGGGATGGATTGGAAAAATTCCGAGCCATTGGAGTTGTGTGCCGTTCAGACGAATAGCCAAAGTGCAATGCAACCTTGTGCGTCCTTCCGAAAACTTGACTATGTTCCAAATTTCTCCCGACTCTATTGAAAAGAATTCGGGGAAAATTATCAAGACAAGAACTGTGGAAGAAGCCAAGGTTGACAGCGACAATCACAGATTTTACAAGGGACAGATTCTTTACTCTAAGATACGTCCATTGTTGAATAAAGTGACCATTGCTCCATACGATGGCTTGTGCAGTGCCGACATGTACCCTATAAGTACAATCGAAAACACAGAATATGTAATGTATTATATGCTTTCAGAAGCATTCCTCTCTTCTGTCAAAAATATAGTTGCAGACAGAGTGAAAATGCCAAAAATCAATCAAGACGAGCTGAAGAATACGGATTTTGTTATTCTTCCGTTTTCCGAGCAACAAGTCATAGTTGACTATTTGAAAGACAAAACCCTCAAAATTGAGCAATATGTTTCCGCAAGAGAGAGAGAGAGAGCTGCTTGACAGTTTAAAGCAATCAGAGATTGCAAATGTCGTCACAAAAGGTTTGAACCCGAATGTTCGTATGAAAGATTCGGGCATACCTTGGATTGGCATGATTCCTGAGCATTGGGAAATTCGCAAGATAAAATTTTTGTTTAAGGAGCGTTCGGAAAAAGGATTTCCTAACGAGCCTGTACTTTGTGCGACTCAGAAATACGGGGTGATACCCCAAAGTATGTATGAGAATAGAGTTGTCGTTGTAAACAAAGGACTTGATGGATTGAAGCTGGTAAAAAAAGGAGACTTTGTCATAAGTTTGCGCTCGTTCCAAGGAGGTATAGAATATGCACATTACCAAGGAATTATTAGCGCAGCCTATACGGTATTGATGCCATCCAGAGATATAAATCCGCTCTATGTTAAATACCTTTTCAAATCACATCCTTTTATAGGACTTTTAAAAACATGTGTTACTGGAATACGAGAAGGACAGAACATCAATTACGACATGTTGAGGAACAATAGTATAATGCTACCTCCTGCTTCTGAGCAGCAAGCCATTGTTGATTACATAGAAGCCAAGCTCTCTAAAATTGACAGTTGTATGGCTGACCTCCAAGCGGAGATAGATTATCTCAAAGAGTTCAAACAACGTTTGATAAGTGATGTAGTGACAGGACAGATATGTGTGGCAAAGCCACAGAAAGGAGAACAACAATGAACAAGGAACAGCAAGACAGAGCAATGTTTGTATCGTTCTGTATAGAGCAATACGCAAAGGCAAAGAGTATGGCTGCTGAAGATGTGGTGAATTTGTTTGAGCAATATGGCATTGCAGAGCATTTCTGCGAGTTCTACGATGTACTCCATACACAAGGCGGTCAGTGGCTGGTTGAAGAAATTGACAAAATGATAAACGAAAGAAGAAAATGAGCAAAGTATATCATGGAAGTATTGAGGAAGTTAAGAGTCCAGAGATACGTCAGCCAAACCGTTCTCTTGACTATGGCTCTGGCTTCTACACAACCACTTCTTACGAACAGGCTAAGAAATGGGTAGAGCGAAGAATGAAAGACAAAGGAGTATCTGTCGGTTACGTGAATGTCTATGAGTTGGATGACGACGTAATAAAAGATATGAAATCACTCTTCTTCAAGAAACCAACAGAGGAATGGGTGAATTTCGTAATGAAAAATCGTACCGAGAGGGAGTTCTGCCACGACTACGACATTGTGTATGGTCCTGTGGCAGATGATAGCGTTTATACTCAGTTCACACTCTATGAAGGTGGCATCATCAGTATGCCTACTCTCATTCAAGAATTAAAGACATATAAATTGGTTGACCAGTATCTTTTCCATACGGAGAAGTCGCTGCAAGCCATTAAATTTGTAGAATCAAAAATCATCAAGATATGAGTGCAAAGATAACACAGGACAACCTGTATATGTTGCTGCCATTAAAGATAGGATGGCTTGCCCCTTGGCTCTCAGAAGACAAGGGCATAAGCCTTACGGAAGCCATCAACCGTATATATCGCTCAAAACTCTATAAGAAGCTATCCACCGAAAGTACCCAATACTGGCACTTGGGACCAGTGGACTTATACAATGAGCTGAAGAAAGAATTTTAAATTGAAAGCGTATGCCAACAGACATATCAGAGAAGGAACTCGAAACAATTCTCGTCAGCTATCTTCGTGACCACCAAGGTTATGAGGAAGGCGTATCAAGCGACTACAACAAGGAGTTTGGCTTGGACACGGAACGAGTGAAACGATTCATCCTCTCTACACAAAAAGAAAAGGTGGAGAACACGGCGTGTTTCACTTCTCCTACTGAAGAACACAAGTTTTTCAGTAGGCTCAGTGCAGCCCTAAGCAAGCGTGGTGTGACAGACGTGCTGCGCAAGGGTTTCAAGTACATATCCGAGATATTTGATATGTATTATCCAACTCCATCGGCACTCAACCCAACTGCACAGCAATACTACGACAAGAATATATTCTGCGTAACCCGTCAGCTCTATTACAGCAAGGAGAAAACGGATAGCATTGACGTGTACATTTCATTGAACGGTCTGCCAATCATGACTATGGAGCTGAAAAACCATTATACAGGGCAGACCGTGGAAAACGCCATCAAGCAATATAAGGAAGATAGAGACCCGAAAGCAGACCCGACGGCACTAATTTTGCAGAAACGCCGTTGCGCCGTACATTTTGCCGTGGACGATGACGACATCATGATGTGTACGGAGCTGAAAGGCAACGCCTCATGGTTCTTGCCATTCAACAAAGGCGTGAATGGCGGTGCAGGGAATCCTGTTAGCCCAAATGGAGTGCGTACAGCTTACCTGTGGGAGGATGTTCTTGGTAAACGTTCTCTCTCTGACATCTTGGAGAACTACGCCCAAATCACTTTTAAGGAGAAAGAAGTAAAGAACAAGAAGACTGGCAAAAAAGAAAAGAAGACAATAGAGAGCATCATTTGGCCTCGCTACCATCAGCTCGACTGTGTTCGTCAGCTTCTCAAAGCCACTCGTGAAGGTGGTGTCGGACATAAATTCCTCATCCAACACTCGGCAGGAAGTGGCAAGAGTAATTCCATCACGTGGCTTGCCTACCAGCTTGTGGGATTGCTTGACGGCACTACCCCTATATTAGACACGGTGATAGTTGTGACCGACCGCGTAAATCTTGATACCCAGATTCGAGACAACATCAACTCCTTCAAGCGATTGTCTAATCTTGTGGACTGGGCAGACTCTTCGCAGACATTGAAGGATGCCTTGCAGGACGGCAAGAAGATTATCATTACCATCGTGCATAAGTTCCCATATATACTCGAAGCTATAGGCTCGGAGTTGAAAAACAAGCACTTCGGCATTATCATTGATGAGGCACACAGCAGTCAGAACGGTTCGCTATCTGCCAAGATGAATATTGCCCTGTCGGGAAACGTAGCAAAGAACGAGGACGACCTTGAAGACAAGCTCAACGCAATAATCGAGGGTCGCAAGATGGTGAAGAATGCCAACTACTACGCATTCACGGCAACACCAAAGCCAAAGACTTTGCAAATGTTCGGTACACCATGTCCACAGCCAGACGGCAAGGTGCAATATCTGCCGTTTCATGAATATACAATGAAGCAAGCCATAGAAGAAGGTTTCATTATGGATGTGTTGAAGAACTACACGACATACGCCAGCTTCTTCAAAGTGATTAAGACCGTAAATGGCGACCCCGAGTTTGACCAAAAGGAGGCTCAGAAGAAAATCCGTGCGTATGTGGAAAGCCGTCCCGAGACGATAAGGCAGAAAGCAGCAATCATTGTCAACCATTTCCATACGGCTGTATTGGACAAAGGGAAAATTGGCGGACAGGCAAGGGCGATGGTAGTGACCAGTAGCATATTGAGAGCCATTAGTTTTTACTATGAGATTGAGACTTTGCTGAAGGAACGCAAAAGTCCATACCGTGCTATCGTGGCATTTTCGGGAAGCAAGGAATGGAACGGCAAACAGGTGACGGAAGCCGACATCAATGGCTTCCCCTCAAAGGACATAGAGGAGAACATGGGTGAAGACCCATATAGAATATTGGTAGTTGCCGACAAGTTCCAGACTGGCTACGACCAACCTTTGTTGCATTCCATGTACGTTGACAAGGAACTCTCGGACGTGGCAGCAGTGCAAACCCTGTCACGCTTGAACCGTTGCCATCCGCTGAAAAGAGATACATTCGTGCTCGACTTCTACAACGATACTGACAAGATACAAATGTCATTCCAGCGGTTTTACAAGACAACAATTCTGTCGGATGAAGCCGACCCAAACAAGCTCAACGACCAAACAGACGAGATAGAGAAATATAACATCTATACAGAGGAAGAGGTGCGTGACTTGAACACCAAATATTGGAACGGCGTAGAGCGTGAGCAGCTTGACCCGATAATCAACAAGTCGGTTGAGCGTTTCAAGCTGTTGGACGAGAACTCGCAAATCAAGTGCAAGAGCAGCATTAAGGGATTCTTGCGCTATTATCCGTTCATTGCAGCCGTAACGCCATATTGCAGCAAAGAATGGGAAATGCTCAACACCTATTATATGTTGCTGGCACATAAGCTGCCGAAACTGAAAGGCGAGGACTTCACTGATGGTCTGGAGGAGTGTATTGACCTCGACCAACTGCAAGTGACAAAGATGAGCGAACGGAAGATAGATTTGGAAAACAAGGACACGGAGGTTGACCCTATGCCAATGGGAACAGGCAAAGGAGGAAAGAAAGAGCCAGAAATGGCTAAGCTCAGTGACATTCTTGAACAGTTCAACGACATTCACTGGCAAAACATTGAGGCTGTGAAAGTTCAGATAGACAGTCTTCCAAACCGCTTGCAAGCTGACCAGAACTTTGTTAATGCAGCGAAGAACAGCAACAAGGAAACCGCACAAAAGCAAGGATTCACTTCCATGATGGGCATCGTCATCAAGATGATGAGTGAAAGTACCGAGTTCTGCCGTCAATATCTTGACAACAAGAACTTCCAGAATGCCATCAATGAAAGGGTTTTCCAACAAGTGTATAGCAAAATATCACAAGGACTATAAAACAAGAAAAATATGAGCAAAACTATTACAAAATATTTGTTGGCTTTATGCCTTATATGTAATGTTGGCAATGTGTTTGCACAACATCGTTATTATTGCGAGGTAAAGGGTATTGAGAAAGACCTTTCTTCTGGTCTAAAAATCATATTCGATTTCGGCACAAAGGCATCATATAACATTTGGGGAGACCTCAGCAGCAAATTGAAATTTGTGGATGAAAATGGTGAAGAAATCAAATTCAACAGCATGGTCGATGCCGCAAATTACATGGTTGACAAGGGGTGGAACTTCCAACAAGCCTATTCTTCTGCTTATGGCGGAAAGCCTATAATACATTGGATTTTCTACAAAGATGCCGAAAATATGGATAAAGCCAGAGAAGGAATTATGACCAAGACGGAATATCAGAAACTAAAGAAGTAAAGCTATGACGGAAGAAGAAAAGAAAACGTTGGTTGATGCGGTAAATTGCAAGTATCCACATCAGAACTTAACGGAGATTTATTACAATATAGGTAGAGCATTGCCTTTTACTGCTCAAAGATTCCCAGACGGAAGAGTTTCCGACTGGTATCGTAATCAGTATGTGGAGGTTGTACGAGTAGAACCACATGGAAGAGGCGGCAAGTTTGGAAATGTATTTGGCTTTTATTACCGTAATGGCGAAAGAGCGGATGCCTATGAGAATGACCCAGAACACAGTTGGTGCACCAAGAATGATACTGAACCGCAACCAATACCATGTTGTGGGTGTGGCTCATGGATGTTATTGGACATCATAGGTGAGAAGACTACAGAATCTGTTAAAGTTCTTGGTCTTGATGACAAGATTGGCTTTGGTAAATATAAGGATATGACTTTGAAAGAGGTCATCATTAAGGATTGGCAGTATGTCAAATGGGCGATTATAGATTCCCAACACTTATATACCGATGTCGATAAGGTATTGGAATATCATATGGAGAATAGACCAACACTTGGTCCTAATGATATAATGAGCTTCGGGAAATATAAAGGAAAGTCCATTGAGGAGGTTTGCAAAACAGACCGACAATACCTTATCTGGCTTTCACAAAACAACGATTCTTTCAATCTTGATTGGGAAAAATTCAAGTAATCAAATTATAATGTAGATATGAAGAGATTTATGTTAATATTTTGCTCCCTGCTTATAACATTAGGAGCGACTGCACAAAGTAAGTTAGGTTCGCAAACTACTAAGATTGCGAAAGATTCGACATTGATAAAGATACATGACCTATTGGAAGACGTGGATTTCCGCATACACGGTCTTGACAGATACAAACTCTATCCAACAGAGAACATCTACAACTTTCTGCAATTAGACACAAGTACGGGGAAAATAGATGTTGTGCAATGGTCGTTAGATGATGGCAAAGAAGGCTCTGTTACCCTTAACGATGAAGATTTGTCTCTTGACACAGGGTGTGGAACATTTGAATTGTATCCAACAAAGAATATGTATCAATTTATCCTTTTAGACAAGGTTACAGGTAGAAAATGGCATGTCCAATGGGGATTTGAAGCAAGCAAAAGATGGATTAAACGAATATATTAGCTTTGGCAGAATATGGCAATAATTTGTTTGATAGTATTCTTTGCATTGGCTATCTTCATTAAATTGAAGATGCCAATGTGGAAAGGTAAATATTCCGAGAAGTTGGTGCATAAGAAAATGTTACAACTACCAGATGAGTACACAATTTTCAATGATTTTTTGTTTGAGAGTAATGGACACTCAACTCAAATTGACCATATCGTCGTGTCACCTTATGGGGTATTCGTTATAGAGACAAAGGGTTATAAAGGCTGGATATTAGGTGGCGAGAATTCTGAATATTGGACGCAGGTCATCTACAAAAGTAAACACCAATTTTACAATCCTATAAAGCAGAATGAGGGACATGTAAGATTTCTTCGCCATTTGCTTAAATGTTCTGTTGACATTCCGGTAATTCCGATTGTTGTTTTCAATAATTCAGCAGAGTTGAAAGTTCATGTCAGTAACCATATAGTTGTAAACAGATGTAATTTAAATTGGGCAATATCTCAATATCATGACATTATTCTAAATGCTACACAAGTAGATTGGATTGTCAATACTATTCAACGATATTACACAATAGCTGACAAGGAAAAAATAAGACAGCACAAGCATAATGTTCACGACAGGCAATATAGAGCAAAGAGTTTAATAAGGCAAGGCGTTTGCCCACAATGTGGTGGTCAGTTAGTTTTACGCAAAGGAAGATATGGCTCTTTTTATGGGTGTTCAAACTATCCTAAATGCAAGTTTACACTAAATAAATGAGAGGGGAATATATTAAGTTTATTTCCCTCTCATTTAGTATAGTTAGTTTCCAGAAACTTTATTTTGAGCTTTTGATAGCCCGTTTTATGCGATGTGATTCTTGCAAAAGCTTATTGGCTATACTATCTTTATAAGCAGCCATTTCAACCATTTCATGATGATGGCGAATAGAATCCTCGTAGGCAGCAACACGATTTCTTACATCATCTATAACTTTCTCATCTCGGCAAACAGAAAAATGCTTTTCGATGTAGTGAATATTCGGGTCGTCATATGGAAGCACCATCTTCAATGCCCTATACTTCAAGTCCGCCTCTTCCCAATCTTGGTACTCTTGCCATTGGGTGAGGTTGCCCCAAATTGAGATAACCAAAGACAGAGCCAAGCCTCCAATGAAAAGAAGAACATACTTTGAAGTAGGCTCGAAGCGATGGGTTACGACTTTCTTTTGAGGTGTGTTGTCCATTGCGTTAAGTTTGTCCTGTACAAATTTTGATGTGACATTCTGCTCTTGTTTCACCTGATTAATGGTATCAAACAAGAGTTTGCTTCGCTGTTCATCTTTGCTTGCTTCTTTCTTGGTAAGGTCAACAAAGACACATATCGCCTCTCTTAATTTTGCCAATTTTCCAATAGTTTCCTCTTCTTTTGCAGATACAGAAAGGATGGCTTTTTCAAGTTTGCTTGTATCAATACTTGCAGAGCTGAGAACTGTTTCCGCTCCTGCGTTCTTTGGTGAAGCAGAAAGTTCATCGACTTTCTGCTCCAATCTCTCAACTGTGCCGTAGATGGCTTCCAATAGTTCTTCTTTCATATTTCTTTTGTTGTTTGAATGGTTTGTAACTTGCATCAAAGGCTAAAGCCTCTTCTGCGTTTCTTCTTTTTCTTCTTGGATGATTCATCCTCTGGGAATTGCTCAAAGGTCTGAGCATTGGCTGGAGCAAAAAGTCCAATGGAAGAATTACCGCCCCAAGGATCCTGACTGCTCTCCGACATGAATGGCATCTGCTCATTCTTGCGACAGCCCTGCTCATATTGCTGAGCAGAGCTGGCTCTTGCTGATAAAAGGTTCTCCGTTCCCTCAAATCTCGCATTCAGTTTGCCAAAGCTATAGCCTCGGCTAATCTGCGTACCCTTGAAGCTATATCCGTCTTTACAGAATCGGATACCTTGAACCTTGGTTCGGTCCTTGTCCTTATAGACAAACTCCAAGAGAACACCTCGCTTTGCAAGCTCGCTCTTGAACTTCTGCCAACTATCAGCGCCTTTCAAGGCATCCTTGACGGCATTGTGAATCTCGTATTTGGCACGCTCAGCATTGCGTAACTTGCGAGTATTAGTATTGCTCTTGTCCGTTCCGTAGGTCAGTCCATACTTGGATTTTAGAGCCTTGGTCACCTGCTCATTACGCCTGTAATCATTCCTGTCTGATAAGAGTTTGCTCTCATTGTTGATGCGGTTATACACGATATGACAATGTGGATTGTCTGTGTTGTGATGCCTTACGATGATGAATTGGGTATCGGTGATGCCCATCATCTGCATGTATTCAAGGGCTATCTTAGCCATGAATTCATCCGTCAAACGTGGCTTGTCCCCGGGCTTGAAGCTCAAAGCTATGTGCCCTACAGGCTTCTTAATCATTGGATTTAGTTGCCTTTGTAGCTCGAAACTTTGCGTTATCTCGGCATTCGTGCCGAGTAACACACCATCCGAGGCGATGATTTTCGCCTCGTCCTTGCCTGTAACATAGCGGATGCAACCACCAAATGAGCTGCCTTTCTTTAGCTTGCCTATCATGGTGTATCCTCCTTTCTGCCCATACTGCTTGGCTTCGGTTTATAACTTGCTTGGCGATACTCGCCAAGGATTGCTTTCAATCTTCTCAACAAGTCCACCACATATACATGGGTTTCGTGGAAACCTCTCTGATGCGACAGCTTGGTAAGTTGGTTGAGATTGTTCGCCATGCCAATGAGATTCTTGGCGATGGCTATCGTCTCAGTGTTGTGTCCACTGACCACCTCGCCGTTCAAGGCGGACTCACGGATGTACTCCGCCAACTTGCGGTTGGCTTTTCTCGCCCTCAGCCTCAGTGCCTCGTAGCTTGGCTTCGAGAACTTCACCGTGACAGACTTCGACAGCTTGCGAACCCTGCCTGTGGGCGGTCTTCCGCCCTTTCTCTTGTCTTGTTCCTGTACGTTTGTCATTCGATACACTGTTTATAGTTGGTACACTCACTTTCTGCGACCGTCGGGAGCAAAAAATCTCCGCCCTCATGGTGGAGCGAGGCGTTTTGGGGTTCCCAAAACATAACCTCGCTCCCTCTCAGAACACGTTAGTTGGAACTACAGCCTTTCAGCTATCCACGTCCAAGGTCGCAGACCTTAATTCTCACAATTTGCGCCAAGCCTCGAAGTCCTCTTCATAAAGGCTTAGGTGGTGGCGCACGATGTTCTCGATGATGCCCGATACGCTCATGCGCCTTCCTCCGAGGATGCGGACGACACGGTCAAGACGGTCTCGTACATCGGAACTGACGAAGACTGGCTTGCGGTCGTCAATCCTTGGAACTTGGAGGAAGGTCTGCTGATACTCCTCCAATGTCGCCTTGCGCTGCTTGCCGCTGATGCGCTTCTGCGGATTCGGTGGCGATTGAGCCTCGTTCGTTGATGTTTCCTCACTATAGGGAGTTGTTGCAGCAACTTTCTCTACAATTGCTCTCAACTCTGGGTTCTCTACATCATCATAGAGAGAATTACAACTACTTGGATTGGCTTTGTTGCCATACGTAGATGGTTTAACAAAATCCAAATACTCTTTTTCCATCAGCTCCTTTTGCCCAGGAGTCAAGACTGCATCTTTTGTTTTTGCCATAACTTACATTGTTTAAATTGTTGGTATAGTGGTCACGGTTTGCACCATTGACCGATTGTCGGGTGCAAAGTAAGTGTACTGAGTGCAGCCATGCAACTGATTGGGTGTAACGTGGCAATTTAGTTGTGGCTTGCTTATTTGCATACCGAGATAGTTGTGAGAACTTCAACGTATTTCTCAACTCATCATTGTTCATGTATTCGTTGCAGTCGTGCAAGTTTTTCTTGTTGTTTTTGGCGTTGAAGTCGGCAAACCCCGGCAACATACTGCCACAGAAATTGGAAACGCTTGTTTTTAGATTGCCGTGCCTTATCTTTGCACTCACAAACGTGGAGCACAGCATATGCGTGGAGCTTTGCGACATATAACATAGTATTAACTTAGAAAAAAGAAAAGTATGGGATTCATCGTATTCGAGGAAGAGGCATTCAACTATCTTGATGCCCAGTTGGAGAACTTCGTGAAGCGCATGGACAGAATCCGTGAGCGCAGTGAGGACAAGACCATGAACAAGTGGCTCGACACGCAGGACGTGTGTCAGACGCTCAACATCTGCCCACGGACAGTGCAGACGCTTCGGGACAACGGAACTTTGGCTTATACGCAAATCAGCCACAAGACCTACTACAAGCCGGAGGACGTGATGGCTATCGTAGCAGTAGTGGAGGACAAGAAAAAGGACATGCGCTTTCGCAAGCGCACAGGTTAGGCTGTCAATATACAACAGCCACTTAATCCAAAGCAGCAAGTAAACCGAGTAACGTAAGTATCAACAATAAAACGAGACAACTATGAGCAATGAAGTAATGACAAGAAACAGCGAGTGGATGAACCACATCGTGAACCACCTCAACCGAATGGTTGACAATTTTGAACGTGCCGTGATGAACTACCGCCCCATGCTTGGCGGTGAGCGGTTCATGACGGACAAGGAGCTTTGTGCCAGGCTGCAACTGAGCCGAAGAACCCTGCAGGACTACCGAAACAACGGTGTCATCCCGTATATCCAGCTTGGCGGAAAGATACTCTACCGCGAGTCTGACATTCAGAAGATTCTGATGGCTAACTATCGTGAGGCGTACAGAATGAAAGGTGTGTAGGAGAATTCCTTGATGAGTGTGTGAAATGAACAAGGCGACAACGTATAACTTACCGAGTGTGGCTGTTATAGGTTGTCGCCTCGTTTTATTGGCTATACCGAGTTGGTCGTGTTTGCCGAGTGGTCTCCGTATGGTCTGTATAAAATCTAATACCATGCTAAAACACTGCGGTGGTTCGCCCAAGTGGCTGGAGGCGCAAAGCCTCCAAGGAACGTTGCTTTATATGGCTGTTCTATGCCATTGCGTTCTCTGTAAAGATACAGACCAGTTTAGTGCGGCTTGTCTGCTTGCCGATGACGGACTGCATGATGAACTCCCGAAAGGCTCTGCTCTCAATGCTGTCAATACGGAAGGCTACCGCAATGACGAGTTCAAGGCTATACACATCATAGCTGATGCGGTCGTTCTTCCTGACATGACGGCGTACACCCTGCTCTTTCAGAATGCCGTCCTTGAATACAGCCTTGACAGCCTTGCGCACATAGTAGCCGAATACATTATACATGTCGGCAATCTCCTGCATGGTCATCCATACAGTATCGGTCGGCATGGATACCGTTCCGCTCTCGCTGATAGTTATAACTCCTCTGTTCATTTCCCGTCCTCCTTATTTTTATTCTGGTCAGTTTCTTTTGTTTCTCTGCGCTGCATCAGCTTGTCCATGTCCTTGGATATCTTGTCATCGGTGATGACGGCATAGACCTGGGTGCTTCGCAGGTTGGAATGCCCCATCATCTTGGCGATGCTTTCCATTGATATGCCCGAAGTAACCATGTTTACTCCGAATGTATGTCTTGCAACGTGTGCGGTAAGGTTCTCATTTATACCCAAAGCCACACCGAGTGAATGAAATTCAAACCACATGGAATCACGTGAAGAAAGAGGGAAAACAGGTTTGCTATCATCCGCTGTATTGTATAGCGACATTATTTGTTCAGCTATCGGATGCAAGGGAATGAACGCTTCGTTGTTGGTCTTTGCTCTTTTCTCACGGATGTATTTTCTACCGTCTGCCGTCATCCCGATATGGTGTGGATACAGGTTACGTAAATCGACATAAGCCAAACCTGTAAGGCTGGAGAAAACAAACATTCTGCGTGCCAACTCCAAAGCCTTATCCTCCATAGGAGTCTCCATAATGAGCAGCAAGTCATTTCTGGATATATGTCTACGTTTTGGTGAGCCTTTCTTTTCATATCCGACATCTTCCAATGGATTGAATTTCAGCAGACCTCTGTCAACAGCGATATAAACCAAGCGTTGCAGCCAACAAAGATTATGGTTCGTATTGGATGCACTATATCCTTTGCCAATCAAGAACAACTTATAAGATTTGCCAAATTCCTCAGTCAAATCTTCAAATGCAATGTCATTCATTCCTCGTAACCCGATGAACTCTCGCAAGTTGAGCTGCGATGTCTTAGATTGGCGATAAGAAGATGTTGAGTTAATACGGATGGAGCGCAGCCTAAGGCGTTCACGCTCCTCCTCGCCAGTGGCAAGCAATGTCATCGGGATAGTATTTGCATCAACAATAACATTCTTCAGAATCTCGGCGGTAACGATGCCCTTTTCCTTTGTTGCCTGCTCGTAGGCTTCGTCAATTCTTAGTCTGAACGCTTGCAGTTGTCCGTTCACTCTTGCATTCTTGGCTTCACCTTTTTTCGTGTCCCATTCTTCGGGAGCACAGTAAAGACCTGTTGCTATGGCTGACACTTTGCCGTCAATCGTGATACGGCAAAATATAGATGTGGTTCCGTCTGCCTTTACTCTGCCACGGTTGATATAATAAAACTGCTTGTATGTACTTCTCATTGTTATGTTCCTTTCTTATTTTGTGATAATATTACAGAACAAACTTGAAGTCCTTGTTGGCTTCGATGAACTTGTCCATATCCTCAAATAGCTTTTTCGGAGTGACACGTGCATAGATTTGCGTGGTCTGAATGTTGTTGTGACCAAGCATTCTGCTGATAGTCTCTATCGGAACACCTTCTTCGAGCGTAACGAGCGATGCGAAACTGTGCCGTCCAACATGATAGACCAAATCCATACTTATGCCAGATAGTACTCGGAGACTTTTCATGTTACCTCTCAGCACTCGAAATTCCTGTGGCGGTAAAAGAGTAGGTCTTGTCGGGTCTTTGTATTTCTCCAACATGGCAAGCGCCTCTGGCAGTAACTTCACACGTGCAAGCATCTTGTTCTTCTTTCTGTGGTATTTCAGCCAAAGGCTACCCTCCTCATCACGAAAGAGGTTTTCTTCCGTGATAGAAACAGTATCGGCATAAGCCGTGCCTGTATAGCAAGCGAAAAGAAAAAGGTCACGGGTCAAAGCCAACGATTTTCTTCGCTCTGGTATTTCGAGGTCACGAATTTTCAGGAAGTCCTCACGTGTCAATGCCTTTGGTGGATTCTCTTTCTTTTGAGGTAGCTTGAAGTGCATGAAATGATAACGCTCGGAGTGTCCTACCTTGAAAGCTATTCGGCAGGTCTTCTTCAAGATGGCGAGATAGTGGCGGACAGTATCAAGTGCAAGACCTCTCTCGTCCAAGCAAAAGTCCATGTACTCACGGATAAACTGCTCGTCAAGCTCACCGAATGCCACATCGTCAGTTCCATAACGCTTCTTGACGAACAATCCCAATGTCAGGCGAGTGTACTGGTAGTTTGGCAGCGTGCCTTTCTTGTAGTCGATGCCGATTCTTGACTCAATGTCCGCAATGATGGCGTCAAGCTGCTTCAACAAGGTCATCTGAGTGTCTGCACTGCATTGAAACAGATCCTTTATCGCCTTTGCGTCAAAATCCGTCTTGCGCTCCACAAGTGACTCGTAGGCTGAGTTTATTGCCAGCAACAGCTTGTCAATCTTGGCGTTCACTTCCACAGCCTCCTTGCTCTTGCCGTCAAGTCTGCTCTCACGTGGATTCCATAACTTTGGCGTACATGACAACTTGCAACCGAACTGCGCCATTGTTCGGTTAAGGGTGATGCGTCCCATGATGGGAGCCTTACCGTTCTTGTCCAATCCGCTCTTTTTAAGGTAGAGCAGCACCTTGAATTTTTCAACTTTCATCTGCTTACTTTTTTAGTTTGCAAAAATAATCAATCAGTAAGCATTCTCCGTCATTGAAAGTTGTGCAGAACAGTGCAACAAACACTGGTGACAAACTATTTGTTTTTCACCTCGTTAGCAGTGTTGGTTTCGGTAACTGACCGCTAACGGTTTGGTAACTGAAATAACTCAATATCCTGCTCGGCTTTGCTTTGCAGCCAATTGGCAGAATTATGAAATATTGCTCATTCTCAACCACTTGCAGTTCATTTCTCTCATCTTCGCTTTCCGTTGCTTTTGCTTAAATTGTGCACATCGCCCGTCATTCGTTCGCAACCTCGGTTTGCCTCTCCAACGGAGTTCCAATAGAAACCGTGAGTTCAATGCTTGGTCACAAGGACATAAAGACAACCCAGGTATATGCCAAAATTACCAAGGAGAAATTGAGCAAAGACGTGGAAAAGTTGTCTCAGCAGATTAATAACACTGAGGAATTCACGTTTGGAAATGTTTGCAACGATAATACTAACACTATAAATGGCAGAGTATGAAACGACAAGTGATAACAATACAAGAAGATATGGTCATCTACGCCCCGCATCATGGTGAGGTGTGGATGACAGTTTGGGAGATTGCCGAACTGTTGAATGTAACAGGGACAGCAGTGAAGAATACCATCAAGCGCATTGGGAAACAAAGTGTGCTGAAAGATTTCCAGCATTCTCAATACATCAAACTTGAAAATGGATATTCTGCGCATGTCTATGATATGGAAGTGATTATCGCCATAGCACTTCAAATGGATACATACCAAGCCTTGTTGTTCAGACAATGGTTTATCAGTAAGGTTGTGAACCGCAAGGATTGCCAAGCAGAGCAAGTAAAACACGAGTATCCGATGATTATTGTGATGAACGGAACGATGCCAAGAGGTGCAAGTTAGAATCTCTCATCTTTTAATAAGATTCCTACACCTTTATAATATAATAGCGTACAGAGAGAACGATTTTTGTCGTTGTACCCTGTACGCTATTTTTGTTTCGCTATTATGAAGCAGTACCCTCCCCTTGTGAAACAGTGCCGTCGATTATCGGCTTGCGGTAATTACCAGTGAGAAGTGCTTGTATCTCGGATTCCGGATAGAGGGTTTTGCCACATAATATAATGTAGGGCAAAATGCCTTGCCTGCGATATTCCTGCAAGGTACGGCGACTAAGCTTCAGGAGCTCGGAGAGTTCCTTGTCGGTGAGGTATCGCTCCCCGTCCAAAGGTGGGCTGTAGGACTCGATGAATGAGGATAGCCAGTTGTTGGCTTTCTTCAAGGATTGCATGGCGGTGTCTATCGACTTGCTCTCATGCGTAAGAAGTTGGTTCATGTTCATTGTTTACAATTTGGATTAAGTGGTGAATATAAAATGTGTTGGCTCGCCCAGGGTGAAGTTTTCGGCTTTGCCTTGGGCGAGCTTGGTTTTATGCTATACCGATTTGATTCTGGCGATAAGCGGAACGATGGCTTTGACCTCTTCGGGGCAGTAATAGAATTGGCGACCTATCTGGGTATGCCCCAAGAAACGGCGGTCACGAAGTTTTTGTAAGGTGCGCTGGCTGATGCGAAGTTGCTGGCAGACCTCATGACCTGTAAGCCATTTGTTCAGACGCTTGCCGTTAGCCTTATGCTTCAGCAACTCAACTTTCTTTACCAAGGCATCGTATCTTGCCATCATCAAGTCGAATGCCTTCTTTTCCATTGTTACTACTTCCATATTCTCTGTTTTATTGGTTCAACAAATTCGGGTGCAAAGTTAATGTGTGTATGTTGAAAAACAATGAAAATAAATAACTGTGGCAGTGCTTTTCTGGGGTTTGCCGACCGCTTGGCAAGAAAAATCAAGAAAATTATACGTGAGTCATTAATGAGTTGTTAAACGGGTATTTCTCAAATGCTTAATTTTGCTGCCGAGAAATAAAAACAACGAATTATATAACAATAGTTCGTTAATAATTCAATAATGTGCTAAGCAGCTATACGCTGTAAGCACGAGAGATCTTTGAAAATCTTGCTAATTAAAGTTCGGTTCGGGGTGTACCCGCTTGCTTTAAAAATTCGTTTCACCAGATAAATATTGGTCATCAGTGACTTGAATGAAGACATAGAATATTCCATTCCCATCTCCTTCATAGTTACCTTGGCAACATTTAGTGATGTGAACGAAGCATTGAAAGCAAAATCGAGTTTCCACTTATCGCGAGCCTGGCAGTCCATAAGACCAGTATAGCCTTTGGCGTCACGAAAGCAAAATTCGATCTGGAACCTGGTTCTATAATAAAGAAGTACTTCTTCACCCGAAAGTGAGGTGTCTGTAGAGAAGAATAGTTTCTTCTTGCCATTCGGCATCTGCCAGATGACAAGTCTAACTTTACACCTGAGTGCCTTGGAATAGGCTATCAAAGTATAAGCTGTTCCTTCTATATCTTTCATCTCCATCTTCTCCATTCGAGTGAGGTCAAGATTCTTCATATCAATCTTGCCATCCTTGGTCTTGGGGCGACCACGTTTTCCAGTACGTGGACCAGCATAGACATAAAAGAGACAAGCATTGTCACGAAAGCGGCTTATCAAAGAGAACCCTTCTTTCTTTATCCCATTAACAAATGTACTTGTAGAGAAGTAAGCATCTGCAACTATGAGGGTTGAGAGTTTAAGAAGTTCCTTGCGGTAACGCTTAATGACGCTGATATAGAAATCTACCATAGTCTTGTTTCTAAGACTCAGTTCTTTATTACTTAGCGACTGGTGTGCTTTTAACATCATGCAGTCTTTGGCATCAATATCAATGAGGCCAATACCCATGATTTCGAGACCATGTTTAACAGACTGTGCACATCCCGACCAAAAACGACCGATATGTGGAGTCTTCTTGCCAGCTTTGCTGATGTAGCTGGGATCAATGGCAATAGCCCATCTTCCCTGTTTACCAAAGAAGCGCTTGGCAAGTGAGACATTAAGTTTGAGCCAGTCAATGCTTTTCGACTTTTTTAAGCCGAATGCGTTGCGATAGGTTTGCTCAACATGCGAGCCATACCTCCCCATTTGGGTGAAATTTATCTTTCTTGGTATTACCATGAACAAAATTATCACCTCGATGAGTATTTTCTCGAAACTTTTTGTTAACTTTGCAGCCGAATCTTCAACTGCATCTTTAAAGATATCCATATATTGGTCAAGTCCTGTATTCATATAATTTTGCGTTTGTCGTGATTTGCAAAGTTACTGAAAATCAGCGACTTGACCAACTTTCTATAGTTAAGTTTTCATAAGCATTTCTTAATATAAGTTATTGATTTACAGACGATTAAATATTAATTTAACGCAGTATTGATATAACATTTCAAACGGAATTAGAATGGAAGTAATAACAATGGAAAGTGCAGCCTTCAAAAAGCTGACAGAACAGTTGACAGAAATAGTCCAGTACGTGCGATTGGCAAAAATGGCATTTCAAGAGAACCTGACGGGTAAGGGATTGAAGCCGATGTTGACCAATGACGATGCAGCCAAGATGCTTGGTGTGAGCAAGCGCACCTTGCAGCGAATGCGCTCAGAGAACCGCATTGATTTTATTAAAATTGGTAATCAATGCCGATACCAAGTTGAAGCCATTGAAAGAATGGTTGAGGAACGAACAATAGCAAAGGAAACATGAGCATGGAAGATGGAACATTGAGAAAACTGGAGTTATATCTCCATGACCTACACAAAAAGATAGACGGCATCTACGACATGCTGATGTTGAGACACGAACGAGAGACGGAGCAAAAAGGAAGTTCTGCCATCAATGAAAAATTGCTTGACAACCAAGACCTCTGCCTCTTATTTCAAATCTCCCCTCGTTCCCTTCAACGCTATCGCAGTCTGGGAGTGCTTCCCTACAAGCGTTTGGGGCAGAAAACCTACTACACGGAAGAGGATGTGATGCAGTTTGTAGAGAATAATGTCAAAGAATTCAAGAAAGAGAATGTGGAGCATTACTTGACTCGCATTCATCAGAAATTCAAATAACAACAGTATTCACCATTAAAAATTTACAATTATGGTACAAAAGAAAAAGAGTGATGAACAGGACGTGCTGGTAGTCCGTGACGAAAAGACGGGCGAGATCAGCGTCGTCGCCGGACTCAGCAGGGACGGCACACCGAAGCGAGCACCCGCCAAGGCGGAGAACACGTCCGACTTCCTGCGTTTTGACCGCAACAGCGACCTGATGGACAGTTTCTTTAGAAACTTCTTCCGCCAGTGCAAGAAGCCAAGCCGATTCGGATTCTACCGCATAGCGGCAGACCAGGTGGAAAACCTGCTTGGCGTGATGAAGGAGTTGCTGAAAGATCCGGAGGCTAACAAGGAGATTCTTTCCGCCCACAAGGTTGACACCTCCAATTATGAGAAAGAGGCAAAGCAATCGGAAGGTCAGGCGAAAGAAACCGCATCATCGGACGATGCGTCCAAGACGCAAGCTAACACAGAAAAAGAGAATGTATCATCTGAACAAACCAACGAAAAAGAGAACGACATGGAACAGAAACCAGAACAGACCGCAGCCGAACAGCAGGCACAGACCGCTCCGGGTGTAAAGCAGAACCTCATCAGTGGTAACGATGTGAACCTGCAGGAATTGGGTGCCAAATATGGCATAGACTTCAACAGTATGAATGAGAAGGATATGAAAGCCCTGCTCAACTACGGCAAGACGGGGCTTGTGATTGTGAAGCCGACCTTCGGCGGTGAACAGATAGAGATACAGGCCCGTCTGTCATTCCGCAAGGACGATAACGACCAGTTGCAACTCGTGCCGCATTTCGTGCGCAACGAGCCTAAACTCGATGTCGCTTACAAAGGCTATACCTTCACTCCAGAGGACAAGAAGAACCTGTTGCAGAACGGCAACCTCGGAAAGGTTGTGGATTTCCCCGACAAGAATACAGGTGAGCTGCGTCCTCATTTCATCAGTATCGACCGTCTCACCAATGAGATTGTTGACATCCCGACCAACAAGGTGCGCATACCCGATACCATCGGCAAGACACCTATTACCAAGGACGACAAGAGAGTGCTCTACTCAGGTATTCCGCTTCGCAAGGAGATTGAGCTTGCCAACGGGCGCAAGTTTACACCGCTGCTGCAGGTGAATGTGGAACAGCGTGGCGTGGAGTTCGTGCCTGGCAGCACAAGACAGGCGCAAGGTCAGAAACAGAATGGCGACAAGAAGCAAACCGCTGACAAGCAGGAGCAGAAGGCAGAAGGTGATACGGGCGGTCAGAAGAAACAGCAAGATCCCAACCACTGGCTCAATGAGGACGGAACCATCCGCCGACTCAACACCTATTTCAAGAAGGAGTTGACCGAGCAGCAGAAGGACGACTATGTGGCAGGCAAGACCATAGAAATCAAGGAAGTGCCGAACAAGAACGGCAGCGGTACCTATACCGCCTATGTGAAGTTCGACTTCGACAAGATGCAACCACGTTCCTACCGCAACAATCCCGACCTAAAGCAGGCAAAGGAACAGATTCCGACCAATGAGAACAAGACGCAGGTTGCCGTCAACGAGCAGGGCAAGACCAACGAGGCGACCAAGCACACCAAGGAACCCTTGAAGCCGGGACAGTCTGCACCGAAGAACGAGAAGCAGCAGAAGGAGCAGACCGCCGAGGCACAGAAGCCGAAGCGTAAGGCAAGAAGCGTGAAGATGTAGATGCCGCCACTTAATCCATTTGAATAATCCATCAGTAAAGAATAACCGACACCTGCGACCGACTATTCCACGGTTACGGGTGTCACAAAAACAACAGACAATGAAGACAATCATCGCAGAGAAACCAAGCGTAGCCAAGGAAATCGCCCACATTGTGGGAGCTGGCAAGCGTGAGGAAGGCTATATGCAGGGCAATGGCTATTATGTGACATGGGCATTCGGACATTTAGTGCAGCCAGCCATGCCGGAAACCTACGGCATGAAGGGATTCCATGCAGAGAATCTGCCTGTGATTCCCGACCCGTTCGTTCTTGTTCCCCGACAAGTCAAGACAGAGAACGGCTACAAACCAGATGCAGGTGTGCTTGCCCAGATTAAAATTATCGGCAAGCTGTTTGACAGCAGCGAGCGCATCATCGTCGCCACCGATGCCGGACGTGAGGGAGAGCTTATTTTCCGCTACCTCTATGAATACCTCGGCTGCAAGAAGCCGTTCGACCGTCTCTGGATCAGTTCGCTTACAGATTCCGCCATCCGTGAGGGACTTGCCAACCTCAGAAATGGCAAGGAGTATGACAATCTCTATCATGCAGCCAAGGCACGAAGTGAGGCAGACTGGCTCGTCGGCATCAACGGCACGCAGGCCCTGACGATAGCCGCAGGACGTGGCACCTATTCCGTAGGTCGTGTGCAGACTCCGACCCTTGGCATGGTGTGCGAACGCTATTGGGAACACAAGCGTTTCGAGTCGAAACCGTTCTGGCAGGTACACTTCGGTGTGGTTGATGCAGACAGTGGCAATATACTGAAGTTCACATCTGCCAACCGATGGACAGACAAAGCCACCGCAACCGACATATATAATAAGGTGAAAGATACCGGCTCTGCCATCATCACAAAGGTCACAACCAAGCGAAAGGTGGAGAAGGCACCGCTCCTTTACGACCTTACCACCTTGCAGAAAGAAGCCAACTCCCAGCATGGCTTCACGGCAGAGCATACACTCTCCATCGCCCAGAAACTCTACGAGGCAAAGTTCATCACCTATCCGAGAACATCAAGCCGCTATATCTCGGATGATGTATTTGCCACCCTTCCCAAACTCTTCAAGAATTTAGAGAATCATTCGGAATATGGAGAGAAAGTGAAACTCTTGCCTTGCAGTGAGGACTACAGCAAGAACAGCGTGAATGCAGCCAAGGTGACCGATCACCATGCCCTGCTCATCACTGAAAACGCAGCCATTGGTCTTTTCAAGGACGAGAAGATCGTTTATGACATGATATTGTGCCGGATGATTGAAGCGTTCTCGGCAGACTGCATCAAGGACATCACATCAGTATCGGCGCAAGTGGATCATGAAATAGAATTTGGTATCAGCGGCTCCATCATCCGACAGACTGGCTGGCGAGCATTGTCACTCAAGGAAAAGAACAGCAAGAAGGACAAGAATGCAGACACAACCGACAATGAGGTCAAGGAGCAAGTCATTCCCAACTGGCAAGAAGGACAGCATATCACCTTTTCAGGCTGCACCATCACGGAGGGCAAGACCAAGCCGAAGCCTTTGCATACGGAATCCACATTGCTTGCAGCAATGGAGACCGCAGGCAAAGAGATAGTAGATGATACGATGCGCCAGGCAATGAAGGACAGCGGTATTGGCACACCTGCCACACGTGCCGCCATCATCGAAACCCTGCTCAAACGAGAGTATATGGTGCGCCAGCAGAAGAAACTCGTGCCGACGGAAAAAGGACTCGCCCTGCATTCCGTAGTGAAGAACATGGCGATTGCCAATGTGGAGATGACGGGTAAATGGGAGGCGGAACTTGCCAAGATTGAACGAGGTGAAGCAAGTGCAGACGGGTTCACCCATAGTATCGAAGGCTATACCCGTGAAATCACTGCGGAGCTGTTAGGTTGCGACAGACTTTTCAGCCACAAGGATTCCGGCTGCCAGTGTCCTAAATGCAAGCATGGTACCATGCAGTTCTTCGGAAAGGTAGTAAGATGCAGCAACAAGGAGTGCGGTATGCCAGTGTTCAAGCAGGTAGCAGGAAAGTTGCTCACTGATGCCGACATCACCGACTTGCTCACCAAGGGCAAGACCTGAACGCTCAATGGTTTCACCAGCAAGCAAGGCAAATCGTTCTCCGCAGCCATTGCCTTTGACGAGAATTTCAACACGAAATTCGTCTTTGCAGAGCGCAAAACAGCAGAAAAGCGAGGAAATGTGAAGAGATACAAGAAATAGTTTGTACCTTTGCCACCGAAACATGGTTCATAAATGGTGTCTTTATTCAGGATGCTTTTATTTACTGTGGATTAAGTGGCGGCACTCGGAGGGATACCGAGTGCCTTTTTCTTGCTTTCACACCAACCGCCATCCACGGTTTATTATTCACCACTTAATCCATTCAACAGACAAATGAACAGAAAGAAACAGGCACAGACAGAGCTGTCCTATTACGGACTGTACCTCTTGAACCACCTCAGAGAGAACCGTTTTCCACAAGCCAACGATGCAGACTTTATCCGCGAACGTGCAGACCATGCCGCAGAAGTATATGAGCAGGCACGGCGTGATGCCCTCTTTGCCGATGCAGCACAAGAGCTTGCCATGTCAGCATTGCTGAAAGGTCTCCGCTTTTCCAAGTACAGCATCCTGTATGATGTTGTTGACAGTGAGTTTCCCCTGGAGGTAGCAGTAGAAGATCAGGAAGCGTTTGTCAAGAACCTCCTGCCTTTGGTTGATAACGTGTATTCCATTTACGACCTCACCGATGACGATTTTGCCCAGTCACCGGACTACGAGCAGCTCTACACAGAGTTGACTGGAGCCGTAGCCCTTTTCATAGAGTCAAATGGCGTACAATAGAAAACAACGTCTGAACGACAACATCAAGGCGATAGAGACGGCATTCATCCTTGACAGGGAACAGCGCACGCCGACCGCCCGTGAGCGTCTCCTTCTGGAGCGTTACTGCGGATTCGGTGGATTGAAGTGCATCCTGAACCCTGCCAGGGAACTGGCGGATGCCGTCCATTGGGCAAAGTCAGACCTTGAATTGTTTGCTCCAACAGTGGATCTGCATAGACTTATCCGTGAAAACAGCAAGAATGAAAGCGAGTACAAACAGTTGATGGACAGTCTGAAACAGTCTGTCCTCACGGCATTCTACACGTCGTCAGCCGTTACAGAGGCTCTGACGGATGTGTTGAAAGAGCATCAGATTATCCCCGAAAAGGTACTTGAACCCTCGGCAGGCATCGGTGCCTTTGTCGATTCCGTCTTGGATAACAATCCCAAGGCAGACATTATGGCATTTGAAAAAGACCTGCTTACGGGAAAGATACTCCGCCATCTGCACCCGGAGCAGAAAGTGCGCATAGAGGGATTCGAGAAGATAGAAAAGCCTTTCAATGACTACTTCGACCTCGCCATCTCAAATATTCCCTTTGGCGATGTTGCCGTGTTTGATCCGTCCTATACAGCCATGAAAGGCATGAGGGCACTTGTCACCAGACGCATACACAACTACTTCTTTGTCAAGGCTCTTGATACGGTAAGGGACGGCGGGTTGGTTGCCTTCATCACCTCACAAGGCGTATTGAATGCCAAAAACAACAGTGCCGCGCGTTTTATGATGCTCTATCATGCTGATCTCGTGTCAGCGATTCGTCTTCCCAACAACCTGTTCACGGAAAATGCCAATACGGAAGTGGGCAGTGACCTCATCATCCTCCAGAAAAACAGCCAAAAGGAGTCGCTGCGAGGAGACGACAACCTGCTTGATACCGTCTATAATGACGAGAACCGCATTCCGACAAACAACTACTTTCTGGAGCATCCGGAACGCATTATCCATACAACAGCAAAGTTGGATACTGACCCGTTCGGCAAACCTGCAATGATATACACGCATGAGGATGGCGTGGAAGGCATTGCAGAGGATTTGCGAAAGATGCTCCATGAAGACTTTAAGAAGAACCTCAATTTGAACCGATACTTGGGGATAGAGGAAACAAAGGCTGAGGAAGTTAAGGAGGTTGAAGAAACAGAAAAGATAGAAAAAACAGAGAAGATAAAGCCTTCCATTGAGGAAAAGCAGAGCGATACGGTAGTATCCTTGCAAAAGCAGGAAAAGCCTACTGATGATGCAGAGCTATCCCAAAAGTCCAATCATCATCAGCCACCAGTGCAAATGACGCTGTTTGACCTTTGGGGAATGGAAGAAGAAAACCGTCTGACTGTCCATGCTACAAAGAAGAAAGCAGAGGTAACAGTGGGTGCTGTCGCCAAGAAAGTGTCAAGGAAGAAAGCAAGTCCGTTGGTAAAAAGCGTAAATCCGACTTTTGAAGTTGTGACAAAGCCTGTGGAAAAAGAAGAAAAGCCTTCGTTGACAGATGCAAAAGAGCAGGAAACAGCACAGGAGACAAAACCAATCCTGCTTGGGGATGAGCCATACGCAAGCATCTCTTGGGAAGAGAATCCGCCAATCAACGGCTTTTACGAGATGATGATGACCATGGCTCCCGAAGACAGGGTGCTGCTGCGCCAAAAGGCGGAACTGCACCGTCAGGAACAACTCAAGGCTTTGGGCGTTGAAGATACGCTTGATCCGAAGTTCAAGCCGCCGATGGAACCGATAGAAGTTCTCAAAGCTCAAATCGGGTATGGACAGTCGAAAGGGAATGAGCCAAAAGAAGATTCCAAGACTCAGAACACATTGGAAGAAACAGATCATGAGCGGGAACAACAAAAAGGGCAAGAAAGAAAGCGGGAAGAGCTGGCAAAGAAGAAAGAGGATGCTATGAAGCCCCGTCCATTTGATGAGAAACTGGATAGTTTTCATCGTGAGGGTTCTATGGTGCTCGACTCTGCCAGAAATATCGGTGTATTGAAAGACCTTACCAAGTATGGTGCTACCTTCATGCCGTTGGATCTGAATATGGAGCAGAAAGAAAAGGCTGTCCTGTATATCGCCCTCCGTGATGCCTATCAGAAACTTTACACCTATGAAGCGGAAGAACAGACGGAAAACAAGCAGATGCGTGAGAGTCTGAATGTCTATTATGACGCTTTCTTCATTCGCTTCGGCAACCTCAATGCCAAGCAGAACGTGAAGTTCATCCTCATGGATGCCTCAGGGCGCGACATGCTGTCATTGGAACGGGTGGAAAACGGACAGTTCATAAAGTCAGACATCTTCGACCACCCGGTCTCTTTTTCGCTTGACGAGGTCAGTCATGTCGATTCTCCAGAGGAAGCGCTCACCGCCTCGCTCAACAAGTTCGGCCGTATCGACTTGCCGTATATGACTGAATTATCGGATATGCTGGAACCGGAACTGACGGAAGCGCTTAAAGGGCGCATCTATTACAATCCGCTCATAGACGGCTACGAGATAGCCGACCGCTTCATTGCTGGCAATGTCATAGAGAAAGCGGAGCGTATAGAAGAATGGCTGAAGGAAAATCCCGACCATGCAATCGTGAGGGAGTCGTTGGAAGCCTTGAAGGCAAGCATTCCCGAACCGATAGCCTTTGAGGACCTGGACTTCAACTTCGGTGAGCGTTGGATACCTACAGGTGTGTATTCCGCTTACATGAGCCACCTCTTCAATACACAGGTCAGCATCGTCTATTCCGACAGCATGGACGAATATTCGGCAAAATGCAGTATGAAGACCATGGCCATCACGGATGAGTATATGGTGAAGGGCTATTACCGCAACTATGACGGCATGAGTCTTCTGAAACATGCCCTGCACAACACTTGTCCCGACATGATGAAGAGCATCGGTGAGGATGAACACGGCAACGACATCAAGGTGCGTGACAGCGAGGGCATACAGCTTGCCAATGCCAAGATTGACGAAATCCGCAACGGGTTCACTGAATGGCTGGAGGAGCAGTCTGACTCCTTTAAGGAACGCTTGACCACAATGTACAACCGGAAGTTCAACTGCTTCGTGCGTCCGAAGTATGACGGTTCTCACCAGACCTTCCCCGGCTTGGACTTGAAAGCCCTTGGCGGAAAGTATGGCATCAAGAGTGTGTATCCAAGTCAGAAGGACTGTGTTTGGATGCTTTTGCAGAACGGCGGCGGGATATGTGACCACGCCGTAGGTACAGGCAAAACCCTCATCATGTGCATGGCTGCGCATGAGATGAAACGCCTCGGTATGGCTCACAAGCCGATGATTATCGGGCTGAAAGCCAATGTCGCGGAGATAGCTGCCACCTATCAGACAGCTTATCCCCATGCGAGGATACTCTATGCCTCGGAGAAGGATTTTTCCACCAAGAACCGTGTCAGTTTCTTCAACAACATCAAGAACAACGACTATGACTGTGTAATCATGTCGCATGACCAGTTCGGGAAGATACCGCAATCGCCAGAACTCCAGCGGCAGATATTGCAGGCTGAGCTTGATACCGTGGAGGAAAACTTGGAAGTGATACGCACGCAGGGCAAAGACGTGTCGAGGGGAATGCTCAAAGGCTTGGAAAAGCGAAAGCAGAATCTGGAGGTGAAGTTGCAGAAGATAGCCTACAGCATCGAGCAGCGTACCGATGATGTGGTGGACTTCCGCATGATGGGCATCGACCACTTGTTTGTGGACGAGAGCCACCAGTTCAAGAACCTCATGTTCAACACCCGTCACGACCGTGTGGCAGGACTCGGCAACAGCGAGGGGAGCCAGAAGGCACTCAATATGCTCTTTGCCATCCGAACCATACAGGAGCGGACAGGCAGAGACTTGGGAGCGACATTTCTGTCGGGAACAACTATCAGTAACTCACTGACTGAGTTGTATCTGCTTTTCAAGTACCTGCGCCCCAAGGAACTGGAGCGTCAGGACATCCGCTGTTTCGATGCGTGGGCGGCAATCTTCGCCAAGAAAACTACCGACTTCGAGTTTAACGTCACCAACAACATCGTACAGAAGGAACGTTTCAGATACTTCATCAAGGTACCGGAGCTTGCTGCTTTCTACAACGAGATAACCGACTATCGCACGGCGGAGGCGGTTGGCGTGGACAGACCACAGAAGAACGAGATCCTTCATAACATACCACCGACACCCGAGCAGGAGGACTTCATCCAAAAACTGATGGAGTTTGCCAAGACGGGCGATGCTACCATCCTCGGCAGACTTCCACTGTCAGAAACGGAAGAGAAGGCAAAGATGCTCATTGCCACGGACTATGCCCGAAAGATGGCTCTCGATATGCGCATGATAGACCCGACTTGTGAGGATCATCCCGACAATAAGGCGAGCCATTGTGCCAAGATGATAGCGGACTATTACAAACGCTATGACAATCACAAGGGCACGCAGTTCGTATTCTCAGATCTTGGCACATACAGACCTGGGGAATTCAACGTGTATTCTGAAATCAAGCGTAAGCTGATAGAGGATTATGGAATACCCTCGTCAGAGATTCGCTTCATTCAGGAGTGCAAGAACGAGAGGGCAAGAAAGGCGGTGATAGCAGCCATGAACGAGGGTTCGGTACGAGTATTGTTCGGCTCCACATCCATGTTAGGTACAGGCGTAAATGCACAAAAAAGGTGTGTTGCTATTCATCATTTGGACACACCGTGGGTGCGACATGAAGTCGCATAGATAATTGTTGGAATGATACTTTAAGTATCAGTTTTAACCCGCTGTTCCGTCAGCGGTAGCCTACCGACCGATGCACCTTAATGTTGTATTAAGCGGTCGGGACAAAGTACACTTTCACAAGACAAGACAGAACCGTGAGGGGAAGTCAAGTATGGTTAGTATCATACCGTAGAGTGGCGAGGCTGGATAGTATGGTTAGCGTAAGCGAACTGTTAGTAAACTTCGTAATGTCGTAAAAGAGTGCAAGATACTGATACACTCTACCCAAAATGGGATGCGGTCAGATAATCCTCTCCATGGTAGGATTACACGGATGTAAAGACCGTCGGAGGATGAGACAGAACCTAACCTATCCGTTAGTTATCTATGTGGAACATGGTAAGCCTGTACATCTCCTGTCAGACAAAAGACAGGTAAGCTGAAAGTAATGGATGCTGAATGATGTGCAGGTATAAGATAACAGAGAAAGCGAATGCCGTTCTGTAATGGGACGGATAGGGTTTGAGCCACTTATCACGAGTTGACAAGGGACAACATCAACCTACCACGAAAGTGGGCAGACTTCTGTGGTAATGTTTGGGAGGCAAATACCCAACATTAGCCAAATGGTAATTCTTTACAATAAACTTTTAGAACTTTTTAAAGTAGGAATGCAAATGAACGATAAAATCAAAGAAAATCTCCTCGACCAATCGTGTGCGCCGACTGACAACCTGCAATCAAATTGGGACAGAATAGACTGGACTAAGGCGGAGCAAGCTGTTAAGAAGCTTCAAGCTCGTATTGTAAAGGCTCAGAAGGAAGGCAGACATAACAAGGTGAAAGCCTTGCAATGGACGCTTACCCACTCTTTTTACGCAAAAGCCTTAGCCGTAAAGAGGGTTACTTCTAACGGGGGTGGTTGTACTCCTGGGGTTGACAAAGAAATATGGGATACCCCTAAAGCTAAAATGCAAGCAATAACCCAACTCAAACGCAGAGGCTACCAGCCAATGCCGCTGAGAAGAGTTCATATCAAGAAGAGCAACGGCAAACTGCGACCGTTGGGAATACCGACAATGAAAGACAGAGCCATGCAAGCACTCTATCTTATGGCATTGGAGCCTGTATCAGAAACTACAGCTGATACTCGTTCATACGGTTTCCGCAAGGAACGCTGCTGTATGGATGCAATACAGCAATGTCATAACATTCTCCGAAAGGGATATTCTCCCGAATGGATTTTGGAGGGTGACATAAAAGGGTGTTTTGACCATATCAGCCATGAGTGGTTACTTGCCAATATCCCAATGGATAAGGCAATACTCCGAAAATGGTTGAAATGTGGCTATGTTTTCAACAAGCAAATGTTCCCGACCGAGGAAGGAACACCGCAAGGTGGTATAATTTCTCCGACACTTGCCAATATGACTTTGGACGGATTGCAGAAAGCTCTTGCAGATAGATATAAGCGCCATCATGTTAATGGTAAGTTGTATTCACCAATGGTGAACCTTGTACGTTATGCGGATGATTTTATCATCACTTGCGAGAACAAGGAAACTCTTGAAAATGAAATCAAGCCATTGGTTGCTGAATTTATGTCTGAAAGAGGTCTGACCTTATCAGAGGAAAAGACGGTGATAACCAACGTGCATGACGGTTTTGATTTTCTTGGCTTTAATATCCGCAAATACGGCAAGGACATATTGACCAAGCCGACAAAGAAATCCGAGAAACGCTTTATGGAGAATATCCGTAAGGTAATTAAGGAGAACAAGGGTTGCAGACAGGAGTCGTTAATCAGAATGTTGAACTCTAAAATCCGAGGATGGGGAGGTTATTATCAGCATGGGGCGACACGTGATTCATTTCACAGAATCGACCATCAGATATTCCTCTCACTATGGCAATGGGCAAAACGCCGTCATTCCAAGAAAGGGAAACGGTGGATAAAAGACCGATATTGGCATGACATTCGAGGGAACAAATGGACTTTCGCTTCAAAATTCAAGAAACCAAACGGAAAGGAAGACCAATTGACATTATTGTCTCTGACTTCATCGTTTCCATTCCTGCAATACACGCAGATTAAAGGAGACATGAACCCGTTTGATGCAGACTGTCGTCTGTACTTCTATAAAAGAAAGAAGTCGAAAATGCTTGTTACGCTAAAAGGACGCAAGTCACTGCTGTACCTATGGGAAAAGCAAGGACGCAAATGTCCTATATGCGGTGAGCCTATTGATACGCACAAGGCATGGAATGTCATGCCAACCGTTCAAAACGGAAAGAAATGCAATCTGTTGGTTCATGATGAATGTTTTAAATTATCCCGCAAATCAAATGGAAACAAGAAGTAGTTTGAGCCGGTCTCTGCATACAAACAGAGGCTTAGAAAAGCTTGAGCCGTATGAGGGGAAACTCTCATGTACGGTTCTTAGGGGGGAAGAGGGCAGCAATGCCCTTGACCTACCCGATCGACCGTCAGACTTGGCACAGCGTGACGGTCGAGGTGTGCGTGCCGGCAACGAGATTGCCAAAATCTATGCCGACAACAAGGTGGATGTCATCATCTATGCGGTGGAAAAGTCGCTTGACTCGTACAAGTTTAACCTCCTGCACTGCAAGCAGACTTTTATCTCGCAGTTGAAAAGCGGAGCCTTGGGGGCGAGAACCATTGACGAGGGAGCGATGGACGAGAAATCGGGCATGAATTTTTCCGAGTATATGGCTATTCTCTCCGGAAATACCGACTTGCTTGACAAGGCAAAGCTGGAGAAGAAGATTGCTTCTCTGGAGGGTGAGCGCAAATCGTTCAACAGGGGCAAGCGTGATTCGGAACAGAAACTGAAGTCAAAGTCAGAAGAGCTGGACGGCAATCGGACTATACTCAAAGGCATGACAGCGGACTATGACAAGTTTATGAGTCAGGCAAAGAAGGATATGGACGGGAATATTCTCAATCTCATCACCCTTAACGGTCTCGAGTCCAATAATCTGGAAGTGATAGGCAAACAGCTTCAAAGGATGGCAAAAACGGAAAGGACAGATGGGGAATACAAGGAAATAGGTGCAATTTATGGATTTCCTATCAAGGTCGTAAGCGAGACAAGCTTTGAGAGCGGTCTTCCCTTCGTTGATAACCGCTTTGTTGTTGAGGGCCATTACAAGTATCAGTACAACAACGGACATCTCGCCAAGTCTGACCCGATAGCTGCGGCAAATAACTTTGTGAATGCCCTGCAGAAGATACAAGGGTACATTGAACAGTATGATTCAAGATGCAGGACACTGGAGAAGGAGATACCGCAACTAAAGGAAATTGCTTCCAAGGTCTGGAAGAGAGAAGAAGAGCTGAAAAGTCTGAAGACGGAACTGGCAGCATTGGATAGAAAAATACAGTTAGAATTGGCACCACCTGTTCAAGAAAAGGATATAAGTGATAAACCTCAAAAAGAAAACAACACTATCAAATCGGGAGAATTCTACGCAGATACTATAGTACAACAAGAAAGGAAGGTCCGAATTGGTCTTTAATTGGTCTATTTATAAAGTGGCAAGCAAACTTATTATGAGTTTGTTTGCTACTACTTTTTCTTAATACTATATAAATTATCTAAACACAGATAGTTCTTCGTTCACATTTTGATATCAAAGTAATGAAAAACAGTATTTGTTTATACAAAATTTCTGAGATATTAAAGCGATTAGGCTTAAATAGTCTTAAATTTGTGTTGCAGTATTTATAATTCCTGCCATTTCTTGTCTTTTCTCAATAAATTTTCGTATTTTTGCAGTCGGATTGTATAGCCAGACCGCAGTTGTCGCTGTAAGACGAGTTCTTTCATGATAACCGAGTCGGCAGCCTACGCCGTGCTGAGTGTAGTGAAGTCAACCATGACATATCTATACGAAAGCGGGCTTTGGGTGGGAAAGCAATCCAGACATAATGGAAGGCGTTTATCGACGCTGTGTTTAAGACTTCCTGTAATCTAGCAAATTAACAGTTAATCATAGTCTTGAATATGGTCAACGGTAGATGTCCCGGGTGTGATTATTTCAATCCCGTGGAGACCTTGTAAGCATAGATTGTACCCTTTCGGGCGCAATCAAATGTATTATATAGGTCTCTTTACACGGACATGATTTTCATATCGGCGTGGGCTCTGACGTTGTCTGTTCAACTATGATAGGCAATTGCTAGAGCCTCAGGAAGTGGAATGGACAACAGGACGATTCCACGCTTTTTTTGTCGCAATTTAACGGATTTCTGTCTAGAAAAAAGTTAGCACCGATATGAAAGTCGATGAATGGACATCAGAAGATGTACACACCTCAGGAGGAGGTGAATTCCCTCCTTGCGCTGGACTTACCTCCAACGCCCTCCCCGAAGCTCAAAGCACAGTTTCCGCCGAGAGTTCACAAACAGGGGTGTCCACCAGAAATGCCCATATAGCAAGTAAGTCTAAAGCGCAAAAAGAGGAAGAAATTCCTCATTGGTATGCTTTACGCACCACCTATGGTAGAGAGAAAAAAGCATACGACTATATGACCGCCAAAGGCATCACGGCTTTCTATCCTACCACCGAGGTAGTGAAACTTATAAAAGGTAAGCGCAAAATTGTTATCGAGTCACGTTTACCCAACATCTTCTTCGCCTACGGTACCGAAGAACAACTCAAAACCTTTGTTTACGACAACGTAAATCTCCCATTCCTTCGTTTTTACTATCGTCACGTCCACGTTGGGCGCAGAATAGAGAAGGTTCCTATGATAGTTCCAGACTATCAGATGGAAAGTCTCAAAATCATCTGTGCTGCCGATGCGGATAATACAATCGTGTCATTAGTCGAAGTGCCAAAGTTCGAGAAAGGACAGTTGGTAAAGGTTATTGATGGTGTATTCAAAGGGGTGGTTGGAATAGTTGCACGCTGGCAGGGGCAACAGAGAGTAGGCGTGGTAGTAGATGATTTGGTAACAATGGCCACAGCCTATATACCAAGTGCGTTTCTTCAAAAAATATAATAAAACAATTAATAAATATGAAATATGCTTTAGTAACAGGAGCCTCGCGAGGTATAGGACGTGCAGTGGCTTTGCGCTTAGCAAATGAGTATCCTGTCATAATCAATTATCATTCTAATTCCGAAAGTGCTAATGAGGTAAAGGAACTAATTGAGGCGAACGGAGGTTATGCAGAGTTGCTACCTTTTGATGTTGCAGATTCACAATCTATAGAAAATGCGATTGACCTGTGGGAGCAAAGACATCCTGATGATTATATTTCTGTGTTAGTAAACAATGCAGGTATTCGTCGAGACAATGTTATGTTTATGATGGCTAATGAGGAATGGCATGATGTACTTAACACAAATCTTAACGGCTTTTTCTATATCACAAGACGCCTATTGAAACATATGATGCCTCGTAAACGAGGTGGAAGAATTATAAACATGTCATCGCTTTCTGGTTTGAAAGGAATGGTAGGTCAGGTAAATTATAGTACTGCAAAAGCAGCGCTAATAGGAGCGACAAAAGCTTTAGCTCAAGAAGTAGCCCCTCGTAACATCACAGTGAATGCAGTGGCTCCAGGTTTCATACAAACAGATATGACTAAGGATTTACCACCAATACTCTGTTAATTCTTATGTAATCGATTGAAAATGAGAGAGTTAATTAACGTAATATAACTAATAAAATTTGGTTAAGTGGCTGATTATCAGTAACTTTATAGTTCTCTAAGCTCAAAGTTATATGACATCAGAACCACTCAACCAATATACGGAAATATGCAGAGATGCTATCAAAAGTTCATCTGCAAAGTTAAGCAAAACTTTCGAGAGTCTACTCTTGGAAATACTTTTATTGTACATGACGATACAAAGAAAGATAAATTTCACTCAAATGGAGCGTTACGGCACCCATTGTGAGCAGACCTACAGAACGAACTTCAACCGTGGTCGTGCTAAATGCATAGACTGGGTGAAGTTCAACCTTGCCCTATGCCGACGTTACTTGAATATGGATGGTCTATTGGCTATAGCCATCGATCCGAGCTACATCAGCAAGTCGGGTAAGAAGACTCCGCATATCGGTACTTTCTGGTCCGGTTGTGCAAGTTCCATGAAGCATGGGCTTGAAATCATGGGGCTTGCACTTGTCGATGTCCATGCCAACAGTTGCATGATGCTGCGCGCCCATCAGACTCCATCTACTGGAGAATTGAAAATGCGTAACATGACTCTCGTGCAACATTACATAGCGGTCATCAAGCGTTATAAGAAGGATTTGTTGAAGGTCACCGATATTGTTGTCGCTGACGCTTTCTTCTCTATCCGTCCGTTTGTGGACGGAATCAAAGAGTGCGGTTTCCATCTTGTCAGCCGCTTCAGGGATACTGCGAGCCTATATTATGTGTATACGGGACCTCGTTCCAATAAGCCTGGACGTCCCAAGACACTTGACGGAAAAATCAACTACAAGAAACTTGACCTCACACGTATGGCAGAGTTGCATATTGAAGGACTTGAAGGCACAGCCTACACACTCATAGCCTATTCAAAGGCATTGAAGCAGAAAGTGCGCCTTGTCATTTGGGTTATGCCGAACGGAAAACACAAGCTTTTCTTCTCAACAAAGACATCCATGTCGGGTGAGGAAGTGTTGCGCACATACCGCTCAAGATTCCAAATAGAGTTTTGTTTTCGCGATGCAAAGCAATATACTGGTCTTACGCATTGCCAAGCAAGACACAAGAACCAGTTGGACTTTTCCTATAATGCATCATTCGCATCACAGAATGTTGCGAAAGTGATGATGAAGGAAAATGAATTGCCGTATTCCATGGCTTCTTTCAAGGAGATTATGGCAAGCACATACATCGCTAAATTAATTTTCAACAAGTGTCGGAGAATACCGAACCGAAAGTTAATTAGTCATACTATCAAAGAACTCTTTGGCTGGCAACGTAAAGCTGCTTAGCCATTATCTCAAATTTTAACGAACTATTGTTTATCAGACTGGCAGTAAAAACGGCGCATGTAAAGGGTGAGAACAAACCGTTTACACCCTAAAGGACACATCGTGACCGTTCTCTTTTGCCAGCCACGGGTATGAGTGGTTTTCTGGCCACAACGGTCGCAGAAGGCATGGGTAGCCGTACTCACGAGAACCATTTTGAGTTCCGTGGAAGAGAAGTCACAACTTGTGATAAAAAAGCCATCAATGGCAGGAAAAATGTCCATAAGAAGTTTTTCTCCGGCCATAGAAGCATTTATATCGGATTTTATTTGGTTGTTCCTTATCTTTTTTATAATTTTGCATCTGTTAGCGATTGTATCCATTGTAAGTCATATTTTATGATCACTTTAAACTTACATATTTTTGGAGACAATCGCTAATTTTTTATATTAAACTTTCTCAAAAATATTGCTCCTTCATATAAAAATTGGGGCTTTGTACTAAAATTTGAGAAGAACCGAAAAAGTTTTTTCTAATTTAATGCCACTTCTACCACGCTGATGTGTAAGTGTTTGATATACAGAAAATAACGCGTGGTAATAAGCAGTGCTTTTATTGCCACTTATTACCACGCATTGCCACGCCTTATTTTTGCTTATTCTTCTGTAATCGGCATAGAATCAGGTAGTTGTCTAATTCGTGGTAATAAAATAGGTATATCTTGATATTGTCCCCAAAGCTAGAGGAATGTGCCCCGAAATATTGCCCAATTGTGCCCGAGGCTCTGGGCACTTTTGCCCGGGAATATCGGTTACATTTGCTCATAGTTTCGGGCGTGTTTGCTCATAATTCCGGGCACAAATCCTCATAGTTTCGGGCAAGTTCTTACGATGTTTCTCGCAAGTACTTACGATGCTTCTCTTAAGTATTTACGATGCTTCTCTTAAGTACTTGCGATGCTTCCCGCAATTATTTACGATATTTCTAGAAATCGCAAGGCAATGCAGAGAGCTGCTGCATGATGGTCTTCGCCATGCGCGAGTGGCCGGCATCATTAGGATGAAGACGGTCGGTATTCGGCTTGTTGAACATCTGGGCACCAGCATCGTAAAGAGGGAAGAGACCCGAAAGGGAGTTGAGGTCAATGACCGGTACCGCCCACACATTGCCCACTTCCTTAATCGCCTTCACGTATTCATCGAAGAAAATGCCACGGGCATTCTCGTACATCTCGTCGGGCTGGATGTTCTTGTCGCTGCTTCCAAAGTAAGCACGATGGATAGGAGTCATCACCACGATTTGCTTGGTAGGATACATTTGCTTCAACTTCGACATGGCTATGTTGATGCGACCTTTCAAGGTGTTCTTATCCATGGCAAAATGACGATGGCGACGCTGAACCATTTCGCTTGGCTTGTGAAGGGCTACCCTTACGCTGTCGAAAGTCTCCTCATACCATTCACCGATAGGTACACCATTGTTGTAATCGTTGGTACCCATAAAGATGAGAATGGCATCGAAATCATCACCATGCTCTTTCTGGAGTAGATCAGCCTGTCGGGGAATATCGTTCCACTGTCTGCCGCTCACGCCATAAACGTAGGGGGTAATACCGAGCCAATCCTGCAGGAATCCCCAGTATTTCACCTTCGATGCCTTGATTCTTGGATCGGTGATGGAGTCGCCGAAGTAAGCCACCTTCTTTCCCTTCCAGGGATGCTGGAGGTTCTTGAAAGCCTTTTCCTTTTCGGCGATTTCTTTCTTGCTCATCGCCTTCTGAGCGAAGGCGGGCATGGCTGGCATCGCTAAAGTCAAGGCGAGTGCCAGGGTAATCATTGTCTGTTTCTTCATTGCTAGTTTGTTTTTAAATCTTTTTCTGAGTGCAAAGTTACGGCTAATTTCTTAAACAAAGCTACATTTTTTGTTCAAATATCGGTGTTTTTCTGCATTTTTTTGTAATTTTGCAGCCGCAAATATAAATAAGTATATAAATAGGCATATAAATAAGCATATAAATAGGCATATTAATTAAGGTATATAAAATAGGGTATATAAAATAAGGTATTAAGAAGGATGACTATAAGTTTGAGTAATATGAATAGTTTGAGCAATTTGGGAGATTTAACCCGTAAGCGAGTGGCTGTTGCAGCTTATTATTTTGTGCCGGGCGTGGTGTTTGCCAGTTGGGCAAGCCGCATTCCGGATGTAAAGCAGATGTTGCACTTGAGCAACGGACAGTTGGGATCGGTGCTTTTCGCCATTCCTATCGGTCAGCTTCTGATGATGGCTTTCTCGGGTGTCTTGGTGAGCAGGTTTGGCAGCAAGAGGATGCTTGCCTTATCTGAAATTCTCTATGCATTGGTGCTCTTCTGCATAGGAAGCAGCACTACGGTTTTCAATTTGATATTGAGTCTGATGGCTTTCGGAATGATGGCGAATCTGATGAACATCGCCACCAATACCCAGGCTTGCCTGGTAGAGAAGATGTATGGGCGCAACATCATGTCGTCGTTTCATGGTTTGTGGAGCCTGGGCGGTTTTGCGGGTGGTATCATCGGAGCCGTCTTTGCCAATACCCTGCTTCCGATAGAGGTTCACTTTGGAGCCATCCTGGCGATGAGTCTTCTTATCATCGCCATCGGATTCCGTTTTCTTGTAGATGATGCTACGGCGAAGGCAGAAGAGGAGGATGTGCCGAAGTTCTCTTTCAAGACCATTGACCCGATTCTGTTCCTCCTGGGATTGATGGGATTTGCCGGCATGTTCTGTGAAGGAACTGTTTACGATTGGAGTGGTGTGTATTTCTCATCTGTAGTGAAACCCGATGAGGCTTTTATCCGTGCGGGCTATGTGGCTGGCATGGGAGCGATGACTCTGGGCAGATTCATGGCCGATGGTTTCGTAACGAAATACGGACCATCCAAGGTGTTGAAGGTTTGTGGTGGTTTGATTGTGGGTGGTTTGTGGCTGGCAGCTGCCTTGCCTTATCTGATTCCTGCCACCTTGGGCTTCCTGCTGGTAGGTTTCGGCATCTCTTCATCGGTTCCTATCTGTTACAGTATCGCCGGAAAACTCGGAACCATCAAGGCTAGCATTGCCATCACCATCGTTTCGAGCATCAGTTTCTTCGGTTTTCTGGTAGGACCACCGGTTATCGGATGGCTTGCTGAAGCCACCGGTCTCCGCATAGCCATCAGCATTGCCGCCTGCCTGGGCTTGATGATTGCGTTTGTTGCCGCAAAGGTAGGAAAGAGAATATCTTGAATGAGATGAATATCTTGAAAACAAGATGAATATCTGAATAAAATACAAAAAACCGTGGATGCTCCATGCATCCACGGTTTTTTGTTATCAATAAAATAAGCAAGGAATATTGCTGATAATAATTGGTATGGATTCTATTGTGACCGAAAAAACAACGAAAAACAATGAATAAGAAGAATATCTATGTTTATTGTACAAAATTATAGGTAAATATTGCTTTAAAATTTGTAATTTTGCCCACAAATAACAAAAACTCTATAAAATAACAAAAACACTATAAATGGAAATGAAGACTAAAACATTATTTGCAGCGATGTCGTTCCTGACAATTTGCTCGATGGCTGTCCAAGCGCAGATTCCTCAGCAATCCATCCGATGGGATAAGCATAGTCTTATCTTCGATGGCAAGCGAGTGGTGCCGGTGATGGGCGAGGTACATTATTCTCGAATCCCTCAGAATGAGTGGAGAGAGGAAGTGAGGAAGATGAAGGAGGGTGGCGTTACCATGATTGCTGCCTATGTGTTCTGGAACCATGTGGAGGAAGTAGAAGGGGTGTTCAACTGGAGTGGACAGCGCAATCTTCGTGGTTTTCTTGAGATATGTAAGCAGGAAGAGATGCCAGTGGTTCTCCGACTGGGCCCTTTCTGCCATGGCGAGGTTCGCAATGGTGGCATACCTGACTGGATGTTTACCAAGGGATGCAAGATGAGAGAGGAGAATACCACTTTCCTGAAATATACATCCGAACTTTATCGTCAGATTTATTCGCAGGTGCAGGGGTTACAATGGAAAGATGGTGGTCCGGTAGTTGCGGCACAGTTTGATAATGAATATCGTGGCAGGGGTAGTTATCTGATGGCGCTGAAGAAGATAGTCCAGCAGATAGGTTTCGATTTGCCTTTCTATACCCGTACTGGATGGCCTGAACTGAAAACGCCGGTGCCTTTCGGCGAGATGGTTCCGCTTTATGGCGACTATGCCGATGGCTTCTGGGAGCGCAGCCTGAAGGAGACTGCTGGTAATTACTACAAGGCTTTCAACTTCAAGGCTTTCCGAAGCAGTACGGCGATTGCCACCGAACAGCTTGGCAAACAAGAGGCGAAGATTAACAAGGGGGATGAAGCCTATCCTTATTTCACCTGCGAACTGGGTGGAGGTATGATGACTTCCTATCATCGCCGTCCGTATATTTATCCGGAAGATGCATATTCGCTGGCTATCGTCAAGTTGGGTAGCGGAAGCAATCTGCTGGGATATTATATGTATCATGGCGGAACCAATCCTACTGCGATGATGCCGGGTAATCTGGACGATGGTAGTGCGGTTTATCTGAATGAAAATCAGCGCACTCAGGCTACTAATTATAATGATATGCCGGTAAAGACGTATGATTTCCAGGCGCCATTGGGTGAATTCGGACAGAAGAATCCTCATTATTTCATGCTCCGCAAACTGCATCTCTTTATGCATGATTATGCAGAAGTGCTGGCTCCGATGGAGTCTAGCTTCCCATGCAGTCAGGATATAGAGAAGGGTGATGATTCTCATCTTCGCTGGTCGCTTCGTTCTAAAGATAAGAGCGGTTTTGTTTTCATTAATAACTATGAGCGATTGCAGCAGTTGTCTGCCAAGAAGAATGTGCAGTTTGATGTCTGCGGAATGAAGTTTCCTCAGCGTCCGATGACTGTTCCTGCCGGTGCGATGTGCATCTTCCCGGTAAATATCGATGGCATCCGATACGCTACGGCACAGTTGATAGCCAAGCGGGATGGAAAAATCTATCTGGAACAGATCAAGGGTATTCCTACTGAGATTGCTGTGGATGGAAAGGTGCTGAAGAATGTGAAGGCGAAGGGTATCGCCAAACCTGTTTATAAGAACATCTATCTTGTAGATTCCAAGACGGCGGAACATCTGTTCCTGCAGAAGGAAGGAATATCGGTTGAGCAGAAAAATGGTTCGGTAAAGTCGCAGACTTCCAAATCTAAGAAAATGGTTCCAATGATGTCACTGGCTCCTTCTTTCAAGAAAATTAAGGAAGCAGAGAGCGTTCGCAAGATAACTATGGCTGTGCAGAAAGTGGCAGAGGAACCGTCTGATGCCGACTTCAAGAAGGCTGCGGTTTATCAGCTTCATCTTTCGCCTGAAATGCTGCAGGGCAGAAAACTCCTGCAAATTCAATATCGTGGTGATTGTGCCCGACTCTATGCCGATGGCAAACTGGTGGCTGATAATTTCTATAATGGTCGCCCGTTCCTGATGGGATTGTGGCGCCTGCCTGCCGACTGCCAGAAGCTGGAACTCCGCATTCTTCCTTTGCAGAAGGATATGCCGGTTTATTTCCCTCGCGAAGCAGATGTGACGAAGGAGGGAGAAGAAATCGTGAAATTAGAAATAACTCAACAATAAATGATTCAACCATCAATGAGAAATATTGTATTGATAATGGGCTTGATGTCTTGTGCTTCCTTGCAGGCACAGGGCGTCGGCTCTAATAATAAGATAGACCTCTCGGGGCAATGGCGATTCTCGCAGGGAGATGCGCCTACCTATGAGGATGTAGTTAAGTTGCCGGGATCGATGCTCACCAACGGCAAGGGTAATGATGTCTGTACCCATACGCAATGGACAGGAAGTCTTTATGATTCTTCCTTCTATTTCAATCCTTATATGGAGAAATATCGCCAGGAGGAAGTGCTGGCGAATGGGAAGCATCGCATCAAGGGAACCATGAAGTTTCCTTTCTTCCTCACCCCAGAGAAGCATTACATCGGCAATGCGTGGTATCGCAAATCGGTGTTTGTGCCTAAGGAGTGGAAGAAGCAGCGCGTCATCCTCTATCTGGAACGTCCTCATATAGAGACTTCGGTTTATATCAACGGCAAGTTGGCGGGCAGGGATTCTTCGCTGAGTGTGCCTCATGAGTTTGATGTTACACCTTATATTATATATGGCAAGGATAATGAAATCAGCATCAAGGTGTATAATGGCATAGAAAATGTATGCGTGGGTCAGGATTCGCATAGCGTAACCGACCAGACCCAGGGCAACTGGAACGGCATCATCGGAAAAATGGAATTGCAGGCGCATCAGCAGCAGTATATCCGCAACCTACAGGTTTATCCTGATGTAAAGGGCAAGCAGATTAAGGTGGTGATGGATGTGACGGGGAATGCCCGGAAGGCTGATTTCCAGTTTGATGTAAGTGGCGTCAAGCATTCGTTTTCTAAAATAAAGAGAGAAAGTGATGGAAAATTCTCCGTCATTATTCCGATGGGCGAGGATATCAGGCTTTGGGATGAGTTCCATCCGAATCTTTATACCCTGACTGCTACGATGGGCAAGGAGTCTATCAGTACCACCTTTGGTATGAGCGAGATCTCCATCGAAGGCCGACAGTTTTATATGAACGGCAAGAAGATTTGGATGCGTGGAACCGTGGGCAACTGCTGTTTCCCGGAAACCGGTTATCCGCCAACCGATGAGGCTTCGTGGCTCCGTATTTTCAGAAAATGCAAGGAATATGGACTCAATATGATGCGATTCCATTCTTATTGTCCTCCCGAGGCAGCTTTCTCGGCAGCCGATCAGGTGGGAATCTATCTTCAGCCCGAAGGTCCATCTTGGCCAAATCACGGTGTGAAGTTGGGCAATGGCATGACCATCGACCATTATCTGATGCAGGAAACTCAGCGAATGGTTGAGAAATATGGCAATCATCCTAGCTTCTGCATGCTTGCTGCGGGCAATGAACCTGCGGGAAACTGGGTGAAATGGGTTGGCAACTTTGTGGAAGAATGGAAGAAGTCTGGCGATAAGCGCCGTGTATATTGTGGTGCATCCGTTGGTGGCGGTTGGGCTTGGGACCCGAAGAGCGAGTATCATGTAAAGGGTGGTGCGCGCGGATTGGATTGGGACAAAAAGGCTCCGCAATCGGAAGACAACTTCGATGGGGATATGGTTCGTGTGGTTCAGAAGGGCAGAACGCCGATAACCTTCGATGTGAACGAGCCTAGAGTGACCCACGAGATGGGCCAGTGGTGCGCCTTCCCTGATTTCAAGGAGATTTCGCAATATACGGGAGCCTATAAGGCCCGCAACTTCGAGATCTTTTCTGATTTGCTGAGAGATAACGGTATGGCGAGTCAGGCTGAGAAATTCCTTCATGCCAGCGGCAAGTTGCAGACCTTGGCATATAAGTATGATTTGGAGCGCAACCTGCGAACCAAGGATTATGCGGGCTTCCAGTTGCTGGGCTTGAATGATTATAGCGGACAGGGTACTGCTCTTGTGGGCGTATTGAATGTGCATTGGAAGGAAAAGGGGTATTGTGATGCCAAGGATTGGACGGAGTTCTGTTCGCCAATCGTTCCTCTGGCTAAGTTCCCGAGATTCGTTTTCTCTTCAGAAAACAAGGTGCAGGTTCCTGTGGAACTCTATAATGCGTATCACGAGCCGTTGCAGAATGCGGAGGTAACATACGAGGTGAAGGACGAAAATCAGCAGGTTTTGGCTTCAGGAAAATTAGGAAAGTCTTCGCTTCCAGGTAATTCGCTTGCTGATAATCAGAATTCGCTTCCTGTGGGTAAGAACATCGGTTTAGGCAATGTATCCCTGGATTTCCCTCATCTCCATATTCCGTCTCCATCGCAATTGGTCTTGGAGATTCAGGTGAAGTCTTCCAATGCTCCTGTAGCCCGTAACCATTGGGATTTCTGGGTGTATCCATCTCAGATAGAGATGCCGAATACCAAGGTGCTTAAGGATATCTATATTGCTGATAGTCTGGATGCCAAGGCGCAGAAGGTGTTGCAGAAGGGCGGCAAGGTGCTGCTTCTGGCTGCCGGAAAGGTAAAGATGGGCGAAGATGTGAAGCAAACCTATCTGCCGGTGTTCTGGAATACCAGTTGGTTTAAGATGCGTCCGCCTCATACCACGGGTGCTGCCATCGACAAGGCTCATCCACTCTTCAGAAATTTCCCTACGGATGACTGGGCAAACCTGAACTGGTGGGAGTTGCTGAACAAGGCGCAGGTGATGAATCTCCGTGAGTTCCCGAAGGATTATCAGCCGACAATCCAACCGATAGATACCTGGCACGTGAGTCGAAAGCTCGGTATGATGATTGAAGCCAAGGTGGGTAGAGGCAAGCTTCTGATGACTACGATGGATGTAACCAGCGACTTGGAACATCGCCTGGTGGCAAACCAGATGCGTTATGCCATCCTGAAGTATATGATGAGCGAGGATTTCCAGCCGGCAATAGAGGTGGATAAGCATGTGATTGAAAATCTCTTCACGAAATCGGCGCCACCCGTGAATATGTTTACCAAGGATTCTCCGGATGAACTGAAGCCGAAGCTTAAATAAAAAATGAGTTGAAGCTAAAGTTCAAATAAAAAAAAGAATATCCTGTGTGCCAAGAAAAGGCATGCAGGATATTCTTTTTTTATTTGATATATGTTCCAGATGTTTTAGATGAACAAACTTCCTATCTGGAAGACCAGGGCTGATACTACCCATGCCAGGAGCGTGGTGTAGCCGGCGGCAAAGCCTGCCCATTTCCAACTGCCCGTCTCGCCCTTGATGGCGGCGATGGTGGCGATGCAAGGGAAGTAGAGTAATACGAAGAGGAGGAAGCAATAGGCGGTGAGCGTTGCCTTAGATTCCGCCTCGGCATCGCTGTAACCGTAGGTCTTCTTCAAATCAGAAGTCATCTGCTTCTTCAAAACCTCGTATTTTCCGTCTTCATCGTTGTAATCCTGATCGTCAGAGAAACTGTCGTTGTTGCTGTAGAGCACACCCATCGTTGAGGCTACAATCTCCTTGGCACCCACACCGGATACCAAGCCTACATCCAGTTTCCAGTCGAAACCCTGTGGGGTAAAGATAGGCTCGATGGTCTTACCGATTCTGCCGATATAGCTCTGCTCCTGCTGAGCCTGGTTGTCAAGTTCCTCATTGTGAGGGAAGTAGCCCAATGCCCAGACGATGATACTTGCCACAAGGATGATGCCACCCATCTTCTTCAGATACTGCTTACCCTTTTCCCAGGTATGGCGGCCTATCGCCTTCCAGGTAGGGAAGCGGTAAGGAGGCAGCTCCATTACGAATGGGGTATCTTCGCCTTTCACCACGAAACTGGCAAAGATGCGGCTCAATATCACGGCAAGGAAGATGCCGATGAGATAGAGCGATACCATGATGAGCGAACGGTATTGGATGGCAAAGAACGTTCCGATAACCATGATGTAGATTGGCAGACGAGCCGAACAGCTCATCAATGGCAATATCAGCATCGTTATCAGGCGGGAACGGTGACTCTCGATGGTTCTCGTTGCCATCACCGCAGGTACGTTACATCCGAATCCCATAATCAGAGGGATGAATGACTTGCCATGCAGACCCATCTTGTGCATCAGCTTATCCATGATGAAGGCTGCACGAGCCATATATCCCGAATCCTCCATGTAAGAGATGAAGAAATACAGAATGAGAATCTGTGGCAGGAACACAATCACGGCGCCTACACCACCAATCACACCATCTACCAGCATATCCTTCACTGGTCCATCAGGCATCGTATTGCTGATGAACTCGCCCAGCCATGCCACGCCGTCCTCAATCCATCCCTTAGGAATCTCGCCCAGCACGAAGGTGGCTGAGAACATGATGAACAGCAGGAGGACGAAGATAGGGAAGCCTACATATTTATTGGTCAGGATGCTGTCGATGAGGTGGGTTACCTGATAGGTATCCTTTGCCTTGCCCGGTTCATAGCCTGCTTCCTGCAATGCACCATGAATGAAACCGTATTTGGCATCCATGATGGCGGTTTCGCTATCTTCCAGAGTCTCTTCCTTTACACGCTTGGCTGCCTCGTCACGGGCTGAAAAGATTTCCTTGGCCGATTTCAGATGACTTACGTATTCCTCGGCGTGCTTATCATTCTCCAATAACTTGATAGAAAGATATCGGGTGGAGTAGCGCTGGCGGATGGAATCATCTGCCTTCAGATATTTCTGGATATGTTCGATGCCGTGCTCTATCTCATGTCCGTGGTTGATGTGGATATGGCGATAGTGAGCGCTGGAATCTTCCTTGCCTTCGTAGAGTTCGATGATGGTCTCGAAGAGCTTATCCACGCCTCGACCATTGGTGAAGACGGTAGGAATCATCGAGATACCGAAGAGTTCGCCCAGCTTGTCGTAGTCGATGTTATCGCCACGTTTTTCGGTTTCATCAAACATGTTGAGGGCACAGACCATGCGGATGTGCATGTCTATCAACTGGGTGGTGAGATAGAGGTTGCGCTCCAGGTTGCTGGTGTCGATGACGTTGATGACGATATCCGGCGTATGCTCGATGAGCTGCTTGCGCACATAAAGCTCTTCCGGAGAGTAGGCAGAAAGGGAATAGGTACCCGGCAAATCTACCAGGTTGAAGTGATAGCCGTTGTATTCGGCTTCGCCCACCTTGGCATCCACGGTTACGCCGCTGTAGTTGCCCACACGTTCGTGAGCACCCGATGCGAAGTTGAACAATGAAGTCTTTCCGCAGTTTGGATTTCCCACCAGTGCCACGTTGATGACGCGGTGGAGTCTTTCTGCTTTCTGTTCTGCCAAGGCTTCGTTGCTGGCAGAGTCTTTTCTTTCAGCCACGAGCATCTTGTCGCCGAGCGCCTGCTCGTCGCTATCGCTGGAATCTACTACTTTAGAGTCAATTACCTGCTGGCGGTCTTCTTCTTCCGCCTTGCAGAGTTTTGCATCATGCTTGGCCTCATCAATGGAAACCACCTCGATATGGTCAGCTTCGCTGTGTCGGAGTGACACCTCGTAACCCATAATCTTGTATTTCACTGGGTCCTGGAGTGGGGCGTTCAGGAGCACATCTACCTTCTTGCCCTTGATGAATCCCATCTCGATGACTCTCTTGCGGAATCCACCGTGACCGGATACCTTGACGATGACTCCACTTTCACCTGTTTTAAGTTCTGATAATTTCATATATCTTTCCTCTTTATCTTTCTTAATCTTTCCTTCTTGATCTTTCTTTCTAGATCTTTTCAACTGCAAAATTACGAATAATTTTTTGCAACTCGGTAGCAATGATGTTATTTATAAAAAAAATACCTAGAAATGATGAGAGTATCATCAAATCTAGGTATTCTTATCATTATTTATTGTGAGTCATCTTTTATGCCTGCAAGTTTCTGCCGTGGCAGTTCTTGAACTTTTTGCCGCTGCCGCATGGACATGGATCGTTAGGACGAGGCATGCGCTCGGCGCGGTATGGAGTGCGGTTTACCTCGGCGTTCTCGCGGGTATCCTGGTTGGCTGCTGCCTCCTGAGCTGCACGCTCGGCATCAAGGTCAACCTTGCTCTCTACGTAGTTCTGCTGGGTGTGCTGCTCTGGTGCTGCCTCCTGTACAGGCTGCTCCTGCTCCATTACTGGAATCTGACCACGCATCAGGATGCTGGCGATACGGTCGTACATGTCGTTGATCATACCATCCCAGATCTTGGCACTCTCCAGCTTGAAGATCAACAATGGATCCTTCTGCTCGTAGCTGGCGTTCTGTACAGAGTGACGAAGTTCGTCGAGCTTGCGGAGGTTCTCCTTCCAGTCGTCATCGATCATCTGGAGAACAACGTTCTTCTCGAATTCCTTCACTACGCTCTTAGCCTCGCTATCGTAAGCCTCCTTCAGGTTGCATGCAATGTTGTACATGCGCTTGCCGTCGGTGATAGGCACCATGATGCGCTCGTACATAGCACCCTGGTTCTCATATACCTGCTTGATGATAGGCATGGCTGTAGCCTGGATGCGGTCGGTCTTGCGCTTGAAGGCAGCCATAGCCTCCTGGAAGGCACGCTCAGCCAAATCCTCACGTCTGCCGTTCTCGTACTCATCCTCGTTGAATGGAATCTCCATGGCGAGCACCTTCAGGAACTCTTCCTTGGCACCTGTGAAGTCGTTGTTGTTGACGATATTCAATACGCGGTCCCAGATGATGTTGGCGATATCCATGCCGATACGCTCACCCATCAGGGCGTGGCGACGCTTCTCGTAGATAACGGTACGCTGACGGTTCATCACGTCATCATACTCCAGGAGGTGCTTACGGATACCGAAGTTGTTCTCCTCTACCTTGCGCTGGGCACGCTCGATGCTCTTGCTGATCATTGGGCTTTCGATACGCTCACCATCCTCGAAACCGAGACGGTCCATTACCTTGGCGATACGCTCTGAAGCGAACAGACGCATCAGCTTATCCTCCAATGATACGTAGAATACTGAAGAACCTGGGTCACCCTGACGACCGGCACGACCACGGAGCTGACGGTCAACACGACGGCTCTCATGACGCTCTGTACCGATGATGGCGAGACCACCTGCAGCCTTCACCTCAGGAGTCAGCTTGATATCGGTACCACGACCTGCCATGTTGGTAGCGATGGTTACGGCACCCTTGCCATTTACTGAGCGACCTGCCTCGGCTACAATCTGAGCCTCCTGCTGGTGCAGCTTGGCATTCAATACATTATGAGGAATGTTGCGCATCTTCAACATCTTGCTCAACAACTCAGAAATCTCTACAGATGTGGTACCTACCAATACTGGGCGGCCTGCATTACGTGTCTCCTCGATTTCGTCGATAACGGCACGATACTTCTCGCGGGCTGTCTTGTATACACGGTCATCCAAGTCCTTACGCAGGATAGGACGGTTGGTAGGAATCTCCACTACATCCAGTTTGTAGATGTCCCAGAACTCACCTGCCTCTGTGCTTGCTGTACCGGTCATACCGGCGAGCTTGTGATACATACGGAAGTAGTTCTGCAGTGTGATGGTAGCAAAGGTCTGGGTAGCAGCCTCCACCTTTACATGCTCCTTAGCCTCAACAGCCTGGTGCAAGCCATCGCTCCAGCGGCGACCCTCCATGATACGACCTGTCTGCTCATCCACGATCTTCACCTGACCGTCCATGACAACATACTCATCGTCCTTATTAAACATGGTGTAAGCCTTCAAGAGCTGCTGCAAGGTGTGAACACGCTCGCTCTGTACGCCATAGTAAGCCAGCATCTCGTCCTTCATATCCAGACGCTCCTGGTCTGTAATGTCGGTACGGGCCTCCAGGGCACTCATTTCTGTTGTGATATCAGGCAACACGAAGAGTTTCTTATCGTTCACCTGCTTAGCCAACCACTCTGTACCCTTATCGGTCAGGTCGGCTGAGTTCAACTTCTCATCTACTACGAAGTACAGAGGCTCAACTGCCTTAGGCATCTCACGGTTGTTGTTGGCCATGTAGAACTCCTCGGTCTTCAACAGACCAGCCTTGATACCTTCCTCAGAGAGGTACTTGATCAATGGCTTGTTCTTAGGCAGCGCCTTGTATGAACGGTAGAGAGAGAGGAAACCTTCCTCAAGCATCTGCTGGTTCTTGTTCTTTGTACCCTCAGTAATCTTCTGCTTAGCCTCGGCGAGCAACTCGGTGGCCTGCTTACGCTGTACCTCGTAGAGCTTCTCTACCAATGGCTGGTACTGCTCGAACATCTGGTCGTCGCCCTTTGGAATAGGACCAGAGATAATCAATGGTGTACGGGCATCATCAATCAACACGGAGTCAACCTCATCGACGATGGCGTAGTTGTGCTGGCGCTGTACCAGGTCGCTAGGGTTGGTAGCCATGTTATCACGCAAGTAGTCGAAACCGAACTCGTTGTTGGTACCGAAGGTGATATCTGCCATGTATGCCTTGCGACGTGCATCAGAGTTAGGACGATGCTTGTCGATGCAATCTACTGAGAGACCGTGGAACATATAGAGAGGACCCATCCACTCTGAGTCACGCTTTGCCAGATAGTCGTTCACGGTTACGACGTGAACACCATTGCCAGTCAGTGCGTTCAGGAAGATAGGAGTTGTACCTACGAGGGTCTTACCCTCACCGGTAGCCATCTCGGCAATCTTACCCTGATGCAGAACGACACCACCGAAGAGCTGGACGTCGTAGTGGATCATTTCCCACTTCATATCGTTGCCGCCGGCTGTCCAGTGATTGTGATAGATAGCCTTGTCGCCATCGATGGTAACGAAATCGTTCTTTGGATCAGAAGCCAACTCGCGGTCGAAGTCGGTGGCTGTAACTACAGTCTCCTCGTTCTCAGCGAAACGGCGGGCTGTATCCTTAACGATAGCGAACACCTGAGGCAACACCTCGTTGAGGGCGATTTCATACTTGTCGAGAGCTTCCTGCTCCAACTTGTCAATCTGGTTGAAGATACCTTCACGCTCATCGATAGGAGTGTCCTCGATCTTAGCCTTGAGTTCGGCAATCTTAGCCTTTTCCTCTTTAGCGTACTCTTGTACGTACTTCTGGATTTCCTTTGTTTTTGCACGGAGTTCGTCATTGCTCAAGGCATTCATCTTAGGATATTCTGCCTTGACTTTCTCTACGATTGGCTGGATCAACTTCATATCGCGAGTTGACTTGTTGCCAAACAATGACTGAAGAATTTTGTTGAAGTTCATTGTTATATTTATTTTTTTATTATTATTCGATGTAATGTTGTCTAATCTTAAATATTTTGCAAAAATACAAAAAATATCTGTAAATCTGCAATGTTTTGCCAATAAATGCCTTTTCCTGCCGCATTTCTTTGGGGAAATGCTTACAAAAGGCGCATTTGTCGGCAATTAGGACCTCGAATAACAATGCTCCCGTATGGTGCCTTGTACTTATGCGCCACCACGGGATAAAAACAAATATGTGGATGTGATTCTGTCAGAATGTCAGTCTGGATGGCTGGAAGGGTAGCCGACTGGAGATAATGGTGGCGCTCTGCGATGCTTTCATCCTCGGCGGCTTGCTTGATTACCTTCAGGACATAGAGGATGTCCTCCTCCAATGCCTTCGCCTCCGGTTGCTGGATGAATTCATCGTAGGATATATCCGTGAGCGCAAACTTCAGCGCCTGCTGATAAGTCTGCGCCTCCATGCCGGTTGCCGCCAGGACAACCAAAAGGGCTGTGATATATCTGTTTACTAACATTATCTTATTCTTTATTTATTAATCTTATTCTTGATTCTTTTTCTTCTTTCTGAATTTCGTGATGATACGATGCTGTATCTTCAAGTTATTGGCACTTAAGTCCAGCATGGTTGACTTGAATGCGTATCTTACGAGCAAAGAGAGTGCCAAAGTTACCATGCCCTCTGCGTAGGTCTGCCATATCTGCATGAAAAGTGACACGACAAGGCAGATTCCCCATACTTCATAATACCAATAGAGCTTCCCCTGGCGCATCTTCTGGATGGTCTTCCATACGAAGATGAGGTTGAATGGGTTCAATATCAGCATCTGGAAGTTCACCTGCACGGTAGGGTGCTGAGAGAACAGCATGGCAAAGAGGATGAGTCCCGGCAATCCGGTAAGAATGAGCAGGAAGGCATCCAGCACCCAGAAGTTCTTCTTTCTTTTCCATTCGAAAACGCTGAGTGCGATGATGATGACCGCCAGCGTGATGAATACCAGGGTAGGGGTGATGACTTCTGCTTCTGCCACTTTCTGGGTAGGAGGTATCAGATAGCAGGTGGAATCCACCAGCATGAGGTATCCGTCTTTTCTGATGAGGTGGTTCACCTCTGCATTGCCCGCCGTGTCGTTGATGAAGTCTTTTCTTCCTTCGGTGGCGAAGTCTTTGCTCAGATTATCTGGCAGGAACTCCCATTCGCGCTGGGTGAGGTCTCTGTCTGACAGGTAGCCCAGCAGCAGGTCGTTGCCGAATCTTGCCCAGCGGTGGTTGCCGTTGAGCTTATGGATTTCCTCGCGGTAAGTTGACTGTGCATCGGTGTCCTTGAAGTTGGTGTTGCAGTAACCGATGTTGGTAATCACCATTTCGCGGGCACGGGTGGTACAGTTGTCGAAGAAGAAATTGTAGCGGTAGGTACGGTTTTCCGGCTGTGCATTCTCTTCGATGGCATGTAGCACCTTCAGTTTCTCCTCTCTCGACAGATGGAGGCGCTGCTGGCGCACCCATCTTCCCTCGGCACTGTACTCTGCCATGAAATCGGTCATCGGATAGATGCCAATCTGGTAATCGGTGAGTCCGAAGACGAAGCGGAGGATGAAATAGCCTTGCCTGAAGCTGAACATGCCCCAGTTCACGGCCACGTCGCTGCCATGCGCCTTGTCCTGGATGCGCAGAGCCGAATGCCCATAGTACGACCACACCTCCTCACCTGGTCCGCAAGTAAGGAGCGAAATATCCACAGAGTCGAGCCATGCGGTGGCTTCCTCATTGACACGACTGTTCTGCACAGAAATATCAGGAGCATTGTAGCCTGAAAAATCCTGTGCTGTCACAATAGTAGTTAAATTGGTTAAAATAACTGCTAAAATGACCCGAAATATATGCTTAAAACGTTTCACGATGCAAAAATAACTTATTATTTTCAATTATCCTTCTTTTTTCTAGATTTTTTTTAATACTTTTGCACTCTGAATGTATTTTTTACTGATTTATATATAAATGAGAAAGATTATCTTAGCAGCCCTTATGTTGGGTTCAACTCTTATGGTTAATGCCCAAAGTGGTACTAATTCTCCATACAGCCAGTATGGTTTAGGCGTATTGTCTGACCAGACTTCGGGCTTCAATCGTGGTATGAATGGTGTGGGTCTTGGTTTTCATGAGCACAACCAGGTGAACTACCTCAACCCTGCTTCCTACTCTGCCATCGACTCCATGACGTTCATCCTGGATGCTGGCATTTCGGGTCAGGTTACCAACTTCAACGAGAATGGTGTGAAGAAGAATGCCAATAACTCTAATCTTGAGTATGTGGTAGGTGGATTCCGCCTGCTGCGTCATGTGGGCATGAGTTTCGGTATCATCCCTTTTACCAATGTGGGCTATGATTATTCTACCAGTGGTTATGTGAACAAGGAAGATAAGGATGTAACCTATAGCAATACCTATAGCGGTGAGGGTGGCTTGCATCAGGTTTATCTGGGTGCGGGCTGGTCGCCTGTCAAGGGCTTGGCTGTGGGTGCCAACATCGGTTATCTCTGGGGTAGCATCAACAAGACGGTGCAGAACGCTTATAGCAACAGCTATTATAAGTCGCTCTATCGCACTTATGGCACCAGTGTTCATAACTATAAGCTGGATTTGGGTATTCAATATACCCATCAGATTACCAAGAAAGATGAGTTGACATTGGGTTTGACCTATACGCCAGGTCATAATCTGCATGCCGATGCCGATATGAACATCATCTCTTCCAATGCGCAGACCAGTACTTCTGATACCTTGGCATTCAGCATCAACAATGCGTATGAGTTGCCAACCATGATGGGTGCCGGTTTGATGTGGAATCACAATCACCAGTGGAAGGTGGGCTTTGACTATACCTTGCAGAAGTGGGGGAGCCTGGGTTATCCTACCTACGATGCCAAGAACAATGAGCCTTGGGCCTTGCGCGATGGCGTTTATATGGACCGCAGCAAGTTCAACCTCGGTTTCCAGTATTGTTATGCCGAGAATGGTCGTGCTTCTTTCCTGAAGCGTGTTCACTATCGTGCCGGTGTAAGCTATGCTACTCCTTATTATAAGGTGAATGGTGTGGATGGACCGAAGGAGATTTCTGTGAGCGCCGGTTTCGGTATTCCTATCATGAACGGCTACAACAACCGTTCGCAGCTCAACATCAGTGGTCAGTGGGTGAAGAGTTCTGCCAAGGATCTCATCAAGGAGAATTCTTTCCGCATCAACATTGGTTTCACATTCAACGAGGATTGGTTTAAGAAGTGGAAGATGCAGTAATCTTTCTCTCCAGATAGAGAGGATTCTGCAGTCTCCTATATATATAATAATGTATAAGATTAAAAATTTCATAGTAATAGGCATCTTCCTGTCCTTGGTCTTGGCGGCTTGCCAGGATCCGGTAGAGCATACTGCGCCTGCTATTTATGCCAAGGACTCGGTGGCTATGATGACTTCCTATGGTGTGAATACGCTCATCAGCGATTCCGGAGTCATTAAATATCGCATCGTGACGGAACGCTGGGAGGTGAATACCAACCGCAATCCGTCCAGATGGATTTTCGATAAGGGTATGTTGCTCGAACAGTTTGACGAGAAGTTCCATATCAATAGCTATATCCAGTGTGATACAGCCTATTACTTTGACCAGCAGCGGGTCTGGAAGTTGTATGGACGCGTGCGCATTCTGACCAAGGATGGCCTTCGCTTCACCAGCGAACAGCTTACTTGGGATGAGAACAAGCACGAACTTTCCAGCAACGTGTTCAGTAAACTTGTTACACCAGAGCGTACCCTTCAGGGTTCTTATTTCTGGAGTGACGAGAAGATGACCCGTTATTTTGTAAGTAATACCAAGGGTAGTTTCGTGAAGGAAGACTTTGGTGGTGGCAGTAGCGAGGGTGGTGCATCTTCTGCATCTTCTTCCGATTCTACGGCTGCGCCAATCCGTCAGCAGGCTACTCCTCAAAGAGCTAATACGACTATCCCTATCATGCACTGATAGGGGTGGTCGTCTGTTTGTTTATAGATAATATTCTGATTTCTAATTGATTAATTATCATGGAAGAAGTTGATATAAGTCTGATTGTCGGCATCCTGGTCACGATGGTGTTCTCTGCATTCTTCAGCGGAATGGAGATAGCCTTCGTTTCCTCCAACCGTATGTTGGCGGAGATGGATAAGGAGAAGAACGGACTTTGCCAGCGACTCTTGTCGCGGTTTTATAATCATCCGAACGGATTCGTGAGTACCATGCTGGTGGGCAACAACATCGCCCTCGTAGTATATGGTATCCTCTTTGCCCGTTTGTTTGATAATACCCTTTTTGCGGGGTTGGATGATGGGGGTAGGGTGACTGCCGATACCATCCTGTCTACGCTCATCGTGTTGTTCACCGGCGAGTTCTTGCCTAAGACGCTGTTCAAGGCGAACCCTAACCGACTGTTGACCATCTTTAGCCCGATAGCGTATCTGTGCTATGTCATCTTGTGGCCTATCAGCAAGTTCAGTACTTTTCTGAGCAAGTGTCTGCTCCGTTTGCTAGGTATGAAGATGGAGAGCGAAGAGGGAGATGAAGGATTCTCGAAGGTGGATTTGGATTATCTGGTGCAGTCGAGCATCGATAATGCCACCAATGATGACGAGATTAACGATGAGGTGAAGATTTTCCAGAATGCCTTGGATTTTTCTGATACCAAGGTTCGCGACTGTATGGTTCCTAGAACCGAGATACAGGCGGTGGAGATGGAGACATCCTTGGAGGAACTGCGCCAGAAATTCATCGAGAGCGGTAATTCCAAGATTATCGTTTATGAAGAGGATATCGACCACATTGTGGGATACATCCACAGTTCTGAACTTTTCCATAATCCGAAGAGATGGCAGGATCATATCCGCACCATGCCTTTCGTACCGGAAACCATGCAGGCTCAGAAACTGATGCAGACCTTCCTGCAGCAGAAGAAGTCGCTGGGTGTCGTGGTGGATGAGTTTGGCGGAACCAGCGGTTTGGTAAGTCTCGAAGATATTGTGGAAGAGATCTTTGGCGACATCGAGGACGAGCACGATTCGGCTAAGTATGTGGCAAAGAAGACCGATGATGGTGATTACCTCTTGTCGGCCCGATTAGAGATAGATAAGATAAACGATATGTTTGATCTGGATCTTCCTGAGAGCGATGAGTATATGACTTTGGGTGGCTTGATTCTGCATGAATATCAGAGTTTCCCAAAGCTTAACGAAGTGATTAAAATTAACAACTTTGAGTTCAAGATAATCAAGTCAACATCTCGAAAGATAGAGCTTGTGAAACTCCACATCATCAAATAGTTGGATGAAAAAAGGGAATTTTTCGGCTTTTTTAGGCTTATAGCCAAAAAAGATACGGAAAAATTCCCTTTTCTCGTATTATTTTTGTATTTTTGCAGTCAATTGGCTACTCGCTGCAAAAGTAGCTATATTCAAACATGGAAAAAATAAAATAATAATAATAATTAAAACGTAATGGCAGCATTAGGAACAATTAGAAAAAGAGGCGTGATACTGGTTTGTATCATCAGTTTCGGCCTTTTCGCCTTCATTGCCGAGGAAGCTTTCCGCTCTTGCGATTCTGCAAAGAACAATGAGCGCCAGCAGATTGGTGAGGTTTATGGCGAGAAAATCAGCGTGCAGGATTTCCAGAAGCTCGTTGATGAGTACACAGAGGTTATTAAAATGCAACAAGGTCAGGAGAATCTTCCTGAGGAGCAGATGAATCAGGTGAAAGACATGGTATGGAATACATACGTGCAGAACGCCATCATCGCTGAGGAAGCTGGCAAGTTGGGACTTACAGTTACCGACGCAGAACTTCAGGATATCTTGAAGACAGGTACTAACCCAATGCTTCAGCAGACTCCTTTCGTAAACCAGCAGACTGGCCGCTTCGATGCTTCTGCATTGCAGAAGTTCCTGGCAGACTACAAGGCCCAGAAGGCTAACCCATCTGCTAACCCTCAGATGTTGGATCAGTATAACAAGATTTTCAACTACTGGTCATTCATCGAGAAGACTCTTCGCCAGCAGACATTGGCTCAGAAGTATCAGTCTCTCTTGGCTCACTGCTTCATCTCTAACCCTGTTGAGGCTAAGATGGCATTCAAGGAGGAGAACGAGGAGAGCCAGATTCAGTTGGCTGCTTTCCCTTACTCTGATATCCAGGACGACAAGGTGAAGGTTGAGGAGAGTGACTTAAAGGCTAAGTATGATGAACTCAAGGCTCGCTTCAAGCAGCCTGTTGAGAGTCGCGACATCAAGTATGTTGATATTGAGGTGAAGGCTTCTCAGGCAGACCGTGCTGCCATCAACAAGGAGTTCGCCGGTTACAAGACTCAGCTTGCTGAGGCTGCTGACCCTTCAGAGCTCGTTCGCAAGTCAGCTTCTTCTGTAGCTTACTTGGGTATCCCAGTTAGCAAGGATGCTTTCCCACGCGACATCGCTGCCGACATCGATTCTTTGGCTGTAGGCTCTACTTCTGCAGTGAAGCTGAATGCTGCTGATAATACATTGAACATCGTGAAGTTGATCAGCAAGCAGCAGTTGCCAGACTCTATCCAGTATCGTGTAATCCAGGTGGCTGCCGCTTCACAGGCTGAGGCTAAGACAAAGGCAGACTCTATCCATGGTGCTCTCGCTGCTGGTGCAGACTTCGAGGCTATCGCTAAGAAGTATGGTCAGACAGGTGAGAAGGCCTGGATGACAACCAAGCAGTATGAGTATGCTCAGACCATGGATAAGGACAACAAGACCTTCATTAACACATTGAACACTGCTTCAGTGAATGCATTGAACCAGATTCAGTTGGGTCAGGGTTATGTCATCCTCCAGGTTTGCGACCGCAAGGCTATGGTTGATAAGTATGTGGCTGCAGTTATCAAGAAGGAGGTTCAGTTCTCTAACGATACCTATCGCACAGCTTACAACAAGTTCTCTAGCTTCGTTAGTGCTAATCCTAAGGCAGAGGATCTCTTGAAGAATGCTGAGAAGAATGGTTATCGTGTACAGGAGTTGAAGGATGTAACTACAGCTACTCACTATGTTGCTAACATCCATTCTACCCGTGACGCTTTGAAGTGGATCTTCGATAGCAAGGAGGGTGAGGTTTCTCCAATGTACGAGTGTGGTGATAACAACCACCTGTTGATAGTTGTTTTGGATAAGATTCATCGCATCGGTTTCCGCGACTTGAGCGATCCTCAGGTAAAGGAAATGGTAAAGGCTGAGGTTATCAAGGATAAGAAGGCTGAGCAGATTATGGCTAAGGTGGCTGGTGTGAAGAGCATTGCTGCTGCTAAGGCTAAGGGTGGTAAGGTTTCTTCTGTTAATCAGATTACTTTCGCTGCTCCTACTTTCATCGCTGCTACTGGTGCTAGCGAGCCTGCTCTCTCTGGTGCAGTTTCTGCCACCAAGAAGGGTGCTTTCGCTGCTCACGCAGTAAAGGGTAACGCTGGTGTTTATCTCTTCCAGGTTACTAACAAGACCAATCGTCCTGTTAAGTTCGATGAGAAGGCTTACGAGCAGAAGTGCCGCCAGAAGGTTATGCAGTATGCTGGTAACTTCATGAACGAGCTTTATCAGAAGGCTCACGTAGTGGACAACCGCTACCTGTTCTTCTAATCAGAATATTCAAATTAAGCACAATAAAAAAGGTGTATTGCCATTGAGCAATACACCTTTTTTATTGGTTTATTTTTTATCGTATCTGCTATAGGATATCTTTTGGGGTAACAGCTTTATCCGCGGCTCCACCAATGTTTCTTCTTAGGAGCTTCCTGTACCTCACCATATTTCTGCTTCAGTATTCTGCGATAGCTGGTGTGGTGGCTGATAATCTGGTAAATCTCTCCCCAGTCTGGTAAACCGCCGATGCCGCGGTCGTCGATAAACCAGTCGGCTTTCAGCTTACGTGAGAAGTGGTTATTGTTCTCCAGACTTTCCTCCGGATAATCCTTGTTTACTGCCCAGAACTCTACTCCGCGCTCTCTGCACCATTCCACTGCCTCATCCAGAAGCTTGCCTTCGCGTACGCTCCAGAGAATCAGCTTGTGGTGGTCTTTAATCAACATTTTTAAGGTTTCTGTGGCGAATGGTAGCTCTGTACCAATCTTTGGGTACTCATGGGTAACGATAGTACCATCGAAATCTACTGCTATTGTTGCCATTTCTTGTTTCTTTATTTATAATTGATTGAATCTAAAAGAGTCTTCCTATAAAAATAGAAAGACTCTCTTGTTTGTTTGAATATTTGTCTGTATTTACTTCTTGATACTTGTATCGTCTGCATTGCCGTAATGGCTGTTGCTATAGTTGCCATAGCTACCAAACTGTCCGTAAGAGCCATACTTGCCGTATGAACCATAGCTGCCATAGTTGCCGTACTTGCCATACTTTCCGTATTTGCCCACTCCGTAATAGAAGCTATGCTTCTTCTTAGAGAGGTCAACGCCGTTGAGTACGAGGCACATGTTAGGCAATTTCTTCTCTGTGCTCAATCCGTTGATCATGCCGAAGCTTGCCTTTGGAGTATAGTCGGCACGGCAAACATATACACAGAGGTCAGCCAGACGACCGAGCTGCAAACTATCATTTACCAGACCCACAGGAGCTGTATCGAGGATTACGTAGTCGTAATGTTCTTTCAACTGGTTGATGATGTCGTCAAGACTAGCTCTTGTTACCAACTCACCTGGGTTAGGAGGAACAGGACCCGCCATCAAGAGGTCGAGGTTCTTGTTGACACCCGATGGAAGAATCTGCTTCAGGATATCTTCCCATGAGTTATGGTCGTGAATAATCAGGTTTGTGATACCATTGTGGTGGTTGTCAATCTGGAACAGCTCAGCCAGACGAGGCTTACGGATATCCAGACCTACCATCACTACCTTCTTGCCCAGCAGGGCGAGGGAGATACCGATATTGGAAGCCACGAATGTCTTTCCTTCACCCGAAGTAGACGAGGTGAACATCATCACCTTCTCGCCTTCCTTCAGCATAAACTGGATGTTGGTACGAAGACCACGGAAGATTTCCTCCATCAGGTTGTTCACGTTCTGGTGAACCACGATATCTGCCTTTCCTTCCTTCTTGGCAGCGTCGCTAGCCACAGGAATATCGGCGATTACAGGAACCTGAGTCAGCTTGATAACGTCCTCATGACCTTCAATCTTATACTTGAAGAACTCAATCAGGAAGAGGATACCTGCAGGGATAGCCAAACCGAGTACCAATGCGATGAGCTTGATGATAGGTTTCTTAGGGCTTGTCTGATCTACAAGTGATGGTGCATCGATAATCTTACCCTTGTCTGCTGTAGCAGCCAGAGAGATTGAGTTCTCCTCACGCTTCTCCAGGAGCATCAGGTAAAGACCAGACTTCACTTCCTGCTGACGGCCGATCTGTGTCAGCACTCTTTCCTGCTCAGGTGAGTTGCCAAGCTGACTGTTGTACTGGCCAGCCTGTGCAGCAATGCTATTGCGCTGGATCTCCATGCCGAGCTTAGCCTGGCGCATCGCTCTCTTGATGGAATTGGTGAGGTCATCCAACTGGGCTGTCAATGGAGTAACAGTAGGAGAACTCTCGCTTGCAGAGTGCAACAGCTGGTTGCGGTTCAAGGCAATCTTGTTGTACTCGTTGATGAGGGCTGTAGAACTCTCGTCGGTCAAACCTACGTTAGAAGGGATAGGCTGATACTTGTTGCCTGGCTCGTTCATGTACTTGCCAAGTTCCTTGAGCAATTCCACCTGGGTGTTAGCCTCCTGGAGCTTCTGGGTGTAAGTATCGGCATTGGCAATGGCAGCTGTAGCGTTCAGCTTCATTTCAATTACCTTGTTGCGCTTCTTGTAGCTTTCCAACTGGCCTTCGGTGCTGCCCAATTCTGAGTTGATTTTCTCCAATCGGCTGTTGATAAACTGCTCTGTGCGGAAGGCAATCTCGTTCTTGTCGAGGTTAGCCTGGCGGTTGTAAACCTTCACGAGGGAATGCAGATAGTCGAGACCGCGCTGTGGGTTCTCGTCGTTGAATACGATTTCAGCGATGGTGGTAGTCTTTGAAGTCTGGCTAACGCTCAGATTCTTCACATAGCTTTTGGCTGCCATTTCAGGTGATACGATAATCGCCTTCAATACATCGCCATCCTCCATCTGGAATCTCTTGTTAGCAGTCAAGGAGATATTACCCACGCGGGTATTGATGGTAGCAGGGAGACGGTCGATGGTCTTCTCTATCTTTACAGGGTCCTTCTCTACAGAAAATGCATCGATAGGAACATAGTAGCTACCCTTTACGATATACTTGTTGCCATCCTTCTCGATGTTCAGCTTCACTGGAGAGTTGAGCTTCTTCAGGTTCTTCATGTCCATGTCGACATTGACTTCCTGCTCCTTGTAAACCAGTGAAGAACGGAATGTTCCCTTGTGATAGTAGTTCACGTAGAGCTTCATGTCGATTACGGTCTGGAGAGCCATGTCGTTGGCCGACAGAATCTCAATCTCGTTGTCGATACCGTTTGAGTTTGTCATAAAACCCAAGTTGGTGGCATTCTGAATCATGCTGTTCATTCCGCTTCCACGCTTGTTCTGATCATCATCTTTGATGAGTACCTTAGTGGTGGTCTGGAACACTGGTTTCGCACATTTCAGGTAGAGGTATCCCAGTCCCAGGCATACGATGATGGATAGTATAAACCATTTCCAATTCAGAATCAGTGTGGAATAGATCAACTGAAAGTCGATAGCAGACTTTTCTTCTTCCTGCACACTTCCCAATTCTAAGTTTCTGTTTTCTTCCATTATAATATATGTTGTTTTTTCTAATATGTGTTGATGACAAATGATAATAGTCTTTCCTTATTTGCCTTCCACCAAATCCATCAGATACTTTCCGTATCCGTTCTTAAGCATAGGCTTGGCCAATTCCCTCAATTGCTCCTTGCCAATCCATCCCTGCTTGTATGCGATTTCTTCAAGACAAGCCACTTTCAGTCCCTGGCGCTTCTCGATACATTCGATGAAGGTGCTGGCTTCCGAAAGACTGTCGTGGGTACCGGTGTCAAGCCATGCAAATCCACGCTGAAGGGTTCTTACCTTCAAGGTCTTCTCTGCCAGGTAATGCTGGTTCACGGTAGTAATCTCCAGTTCGCCTCGGGCACTTGGCTTGATATGCTTAGCCACCTCTACCACGCTGTTAGGGTAGAAGTAGAGACCTACCACGGCGTAGTTGCTCTTAGGCTGTGCAGGCTTCTCTTCGATGCTCAGGCAGTTGCCGTCCTTGTCGAATTCTGCCACGCCATAGCGCTCCGGATCGTTCACGTAGTAACCGAAAACACTGGCGTTGCCATCTTCAGTAGCTTTCACACTGTCCTTAAGCAAACCGGTGAAGCCTGCGCCGTAGAAGATGTTGTCGCCCAATACGAGGCATACATTGTCATCGCCAATGAACTTTTCTCCGATGATGAATGCCTGTGCCAGTCCGTCTGGTGAAGGTTGCTCGGCATACTCAAAGTGCACGCCCAACTCGCTACCGTCGCCCAGCAGGCGCTTGAAGCCTGGCAAGTCGAATGGGGTTGAGATAATCAGAATGTCCTTGATGCCAGCCAGCATCAATACTGATACCGGATAGTATATCATCGGCTTGTCGAAGATAGGAATCAGCTGTTTGCTGATACCTTTGGTGATCGGATACAGTCTTGTACCGGAACCTCCTGCTAATACGATTCCCTTCATATCTTTTTTCTTTTTTAAAAAAGTTCTTATTAAAATTCTCTATATCTTTTATATTGGAATTCTTTGTCTGACTCTAAAACGGGGCAAAGTTACGAAAAAAATATGAAAGAGGAAAAGGAAAATCCTAAAATCTTCATTTTATATAGAAAAAATGTGGCTTTAGGCAAAAAAACAAGCCTCGAATTTGCGTATTTTGCGATTTTGTTGTATTTTTGCAGAACATTTTAGAACTTTAAAGAAAAATAAGAAAAAAGAATGGGTATATTTGCAAAACTGTTCGGCAGCAAAGCCGACGATAAGAAAGTGGGCGGCATGGAAGACTACATGACTCTGGTCAGTGTATATTTCCAGGCTGCATTGGCTTCACAATTAGGTATCACCAACCTGGCCATGCTGCCGGAGTTGCGTGTCTTCAAGACGAGTTTCCATGTGCCAACCGTCAACAATCGTCTGGGCATCGGCGAGAAGGCGCACGTAAGAAAGATGATGCACGACATCTACGGCACCGACGAGAGCTGGTTCAAGGAGATTGATTCCAGCATCCGCAAGAACTGCCAGAAGCTGCAGGATGTGAATGTTTATCTCAAGCAGTTCCAGGCCTTCAGCCAGGATCTCATGATGCTCATCGGCAACCTGATGAAGTTCAAGCTCCGTCTGCCTAGCTTCATGAAGAATACACTGTATAAGATGACGGCACAGACCGTGGACGATATCTTCAACAAGAACGACTTCTCAGATGCCAGTGCCCTGAAGACCGTGGTGACGCTCCGACAGCTCAACAGCCACCTCAAGTTCAGCCAGCAGTGGGTTACAGACTTCGCTTTCCAGGTGATGATGTTGGCCAAGAAAGAGCCACGTCCATCCGACGAACAGGTGGAAAAGGCGAAGCAAAAGATGGGAAAGTAGCCAATAATATCCCAAAAATATAAAAAAACTTGCAGAATATTTGTTTTATTCAAATTATTCTCTTAAATTTGTAGCCAAAAAGAAATTATCATGAGTGCTAGTGAGAAAACAATCAATACGTTTGCCACAAGGGTTAGGCAGATGATTCTCAAGTTTGAAGACATCAGGCATGAGAATGCGGAGCTGTATGCCATGGTGGACGAACGTGATGCCAAGATCAAGGAATTGGAGGAGAAGTTGACTCAGGCAAAGCATGATTATGACAGTTTGAAGATGGCGAAGATGATGACGATTTCTGACTCCGACATGGAGGCTACCCAGAAACGCATCGCCAAGCTGATTCGGGATGTCAATAAGTGTATTACGCTACTGAGTGATCAGTAATAAAATTCGAAACTATGGCAGATCAGATGGAAGATAAATTGCAAATCAGATTACATGTATATGATACCGACCTCACGGTAAGAATACCGAGAGAGGACGAAGAGTATTATCGTAAATCGGCTAAGTTGATTGACGAAATCGTGAACTCCTATTCCAAAATCTTCAAGGGAAGAAAAAGCGATAAGGAGATTCTCTATATGGCACTCATCGACGTGGCTCTGAGATACGAGAAGGAATCAGATAAAAATGATACCCAACCATATAATGATATTCTGAACAAACTGACTGCAGAGATAGAAGATACCTTGGCAAAGTAAGATTACTACGGTAAGAATATTAATAATTATAATATATATATGGTAACAATAATAGTAGCCCTCGTCACCCTCGTTCTGGGTGGGTTTGCAGGGTATTTCATTTTCCGTTATGTCATTAAGGGAAAATATAATGAAATGATTGATGCTGCCAATAAAGAGGCAGAAGTAGTTAAAGAGAAAAAACTTCTCGAAGTAAAAGAGAAGTTCCTAAATAAAAAAGCTGAACTGGAGAAGGAGGTGCAGCAGCGCAACTCACGCATTCAGCAGAGTGAGAACAAACTCAAGCAGCGTGAAATCTCACTGAACCAGCGTCAGGAAGACCTGGGACGCCGCAAGATGGAACTCGACCAGAACCAGCAGCGCATCGACAACGAGAAGAAACTCCTTGCCGTGAAGCAGCAGGATCTGGAAAAAATGCAGAAGCAGGAGCAGGCAAAGCTGGAGGAACTCTCTGGCTTGAGCGCCGAGGAGGCAAAGAACCGACTTGTAGAGAGCCTGAAAGATCAGGCTCGCCTGGATGCGGCAAGCTACATCAACGAGATTATGGATGATGCCAAGATGAATGCTAACCAGCAGGCTAAGAAAATCGTTATTCAGACTATCCAGCGTGTGGCTACTGAAACTGCCATCGAGAACTCGGTCAGTGTGTTCCACATTGATAATGATGAGGTGAAGGGTCGCATCATCGGTCGTGAAGGTCGTAACATCCGTGCCCTGGAGGCTGCTACCGGTGTTGAAATCGTGGTAGATGATACTCCTGAGGCTATCGTTATCTCTGCCTTCGACCCAGTGCGCCGTGAGGTTTGCCGCCTGGCTCTCCATCAGCTCGTAGCCGACGGACGTATCCACCCAGCCCGCATCGAGGAGGTGGTAGCCAAGGTGAAGAAGCAGTTGGACAACGAGATTATCGAGACCGGTAAGCGTACAGCCATCGACCTTGGTATCCATGGCTTGCACCCTGAGTTGGTTCGCATCATCGGTAAGATGAAGTATCGTTCTTCTTATGGTCAGAACCTGCTGCAGCATGCTCGTGAAACCGCTAATCTCTGTGCGGTGATGGCTTCGGAGTTGGGCTTGAACCCAAAGAAGGCAAAGCGTGCCGGCTTGTTGCATGATATCGGTAAGGTGCCTGATGAGGAGAGCGAGTTGCCACACGCATTGTATGGCGCCAAGATTGCCGAGAAATATAAGGAGAAGCCAGATATCTGCAATGCCATCGGTGCTCACCACGACGAGATGGAGATGAACACCCTGTTGGCTCCTATCGTTCAGGTATGTGATGCCATCTCTGGTGCCCGTCCGGGTGCCCGCCGTGAGATTGTTGAGGCATACATCAAGCGTTTGAACGACCTTGAGGCTATTGCCATGAGCTATCCTGGCGTAACCAAGACCTATGCTATTCAGGCAGGTCGTGAGCTCCGCGTCATCGTGGGTGCCGACAAGATGAATGACGAGCAGAGCATCAAGCTCTCTGACGAGATTGCTACCAAGATTCAGAACGAGATGACCTATCCTGGTCAGGTGAAGATCACCGTGATTCGTGAGACTCGCAGTGTAGCTTACGCTAAGTAAGAAGGAATCAAGCGATAAAACGCGTTTTCATATATTCGAAGTTTAAATTGTCGTTTCTCTCCTTCATAGGATGAGGAATGTATTTGATAAAGTCGCTGTTCTCTAGGGGACAGCGGCTTTTTCCTTATATAATATTCATGTACGGCTACATTTATATAATATAATGTGATGAAAGCAGAACAGAAGATTTTAAAGCGATTCAATAAAGGATGCGTGGATTATCACCTTTTGGAGGATGGTGACCGGATTCTCATTGCCTTGAGCGGCGGAAAGGATTCTCTGGAACTGGTGCGCCTCTTGGCTCAGCGTGCCCGCATCTATAAGCCGCATATCGAGGTGGAGGCGGCGCATATCATCATGGATAACATTCCTTACGAGACCGACAGTTCTTATCTCCAGGCATTCTGTGCAGAGAATGGCATCCGGCTCCATATCCTGCACAGTTCTTTCGATGAATCCACCGATCCCCGCAAGACCCGTTGTTTCCTCTGTGCCTGGAACCGCCGCAAGACGCTCTTCGTGTTTGCTGTAAATAATGGTTTTAACAAGATAGCCTTGGGCCATCACATGGATGATATCCTCGTTACCCTGCTGATGAATATCACCTTCGAGGGTTCTCATTCCACCATGCAGCCCAGTCTTCCTTTAAAACATTATCCGCTCACCATCATCCGTCCCCTTTGTCTGGTGCATGAGGCGGATATCCGTCAGGTGGCAGAAGAGTTGCATTTCACTAAGCAGAAGGCGTTGTGTCCTTACGAAGAGACTACCCGCCGTTCGGATATGCAAGCCGTCTTCCAGCATTTGGAGCAATTGAATCCTGAAGCGCGCTACAGTCTTTGGCGTTCTGTCTTTATGGAATAAAATATAGTAGAAAAAGCAATAAAAAACGAAAGTACTTTCATGAGCACATGAAAGTACTTTCGTTGGACAATGAAATAGGCTTCATTTGCCATTGAAGCCTATTGTATTTGTTCCTGGGGTAGATCTAGTAAATGGCAGTTACTAATTTTGGGGAGCTGCCCAGAAACGTGAAGTATCTGTTGTCAGTACTGAATGGTCGGGAAGTTCAAAACCTTTGAATCCAGAAGGAACAAGCACGATATGGCGATTATTGTTTCGATAAGCAGGATTATTATCTTCGCGACCATAGCCTGTTGTCTCCCAAGTATCAAACCAGTATAAGTTTTTTGCCCAATATGCCCTGTAATAAACAAAATCATTATCTGAATTCAAGAGAGGACGGTAAACGATTTCTCTGCCGTCAATATATCGCTCACGCATTTCTGCAAGAGAAAGTGGAGTGCCTTTTTCATCTTCTGCCCAAGCATTCATATCCGAGTCTAGCATAGCCCATTTCTGTAATTCTGGCAGCCACACCAGGTTAACAACATGGCAGTCGGAATCCTCGGAATCTGCGGGATGACAAGTTACAAAGCGGTTTACAATACCCTCAGACAGCAATAGTTCGTGTAAGAGGATGGAGTGTAATCGACAGTTGAATGCAGGCTCTATCGATCGAGTGTATTTCCAGAGATCTATAGCATTACATCTCTTAGGATTAATCTTTTGATTGGCATGAGGAATGTTTTCCGCTACAAAACGTGCCAGTGAAATGGCCTTGTCCCATGTTGGCATTGTGGAAGATACAACAGTATCGAGTTTGAAATATTCACGGATTTTTTGTGATTGGACAGAATCTTTCTGATATGCAAAATGATAGGACGTAGTATCTGGTACATATTTGCCAGCGTCTTTTAATTTTTCTACCATTTCATTCTTCAGCGAATTGCAAAGATAAGCTTCCACTTGTTTATTGAAAACAAAGCGTGCCAATAGTAATGTTGCTACAGCTATGAGCAGGATTCCCAAGATGCTCCAGCCAACCAACTTGATTTTTTTCTTCATTTTTTATTCTATTAGTTATTTCATTTATGCTCTGGGGATATGTTATCCCCAGCAACCAGGATGTAGTCTACAATGTTCATTCCTGCTCCTTATTTCATGTCATCCGAGTTGAGTATGGTGATGGTCTTGCCCTCAATCCTGATGGCACCCTTCTCCTCGAATTCGGAGAGGCAGCGGAGGAGCGAGAACTTCTGGATACCGAAGATATCCGCCATTTCCTGGCGGCTGACATCCAGTCGGATGGTTCTGCTCTGCTGTTCGGTAGCCATCTTGATGAGGTATTGCGCCACCTTCTCCTTGACGGAGAAAAGGGAGAGCATGCGCATTTTCTGCGAAAGGAAGATATCTATCCTTGACAGGTGCTGGATGAAGTTCCAGCGTATGCGTTCGTCGGTATCTATCAGCAGTTTCAGTTCCGAAGGCCTCATGCGCAGGAGGGTGGTCTTCTTGCTTGTCTCCACGCTTACGGGCATCTCGTTATTTTGTGCGAAGATATAGGCAGGGGCTATCAACATCGATTCGCCCAACCGCTCTATCTGAGCTTGCTTGCCCGACAATCCCGACATGCGGGCTATCATCTCCCCCTCGACAATGATGTCGGCATATCTGCAGGGCATTCCTGCCAGCACATAGGTTTCCCTGGCAGCAAGCTCCACCATCCGGTAGCTTACCATCGACAGTGCCTCTCTGATTTCCTCAGGAGTAAATCCCTCAAATACCGTGCATTTCTGCAAGGTAACGAATATTGATTCTTTCATACATTTAAGTTTTATATTCAATAACGCATTTTCCTCCGATATATTGTTTGCTCCATTTAGAATCTTGAAGGCAGAATCTCCGCACGCCCTATAAGAGTGGAATCTTACTAGCTAAAGTTCTGGTAATAAGCAAGAAAAATACGAAAAAACTTTGGTGTCTTAAAATAAAGTCGTAACTTTGCAGCTGAAAATTAATAAATGGAGGAAGAATATGGCAAATTATATCAGATTTGACTGGGCGATGAAGCGCCTGCTTCGTAACAAGGCAAACTATGCCGTGCTGGAAGGCTTTATGTGTTCGCTGTTGAACGAGAAATTCAAGATCAACAGATTCCTGGATAGTGAGAGCAATCAGCAGACCGAGAATGATAAATTCAACAGAGTGGATATCCTGGCCGAAAATGAGAAGGGAGAATTCATCATCTTCGAGATACAGAATACCCGGGAACATACCTATTTCCACCGTATGCTCTATGGAGTTTCCAAGGTCATCACAGACAATATCAGTCTGGGCGATGATTACGACAAAGTGCGCAAGGTATATTCCATCAATATCGTGTATTTCACATTGGGACAGGCTAAGGATTATGTATATCATGGCAAGACGATGTTCCAGGGACTGCATCAGCCGAATGATATCCTGAAACTCTCCAACCGACAGAGTGAACTCTTCTTCGGTGATGAAATCCCTCAGGGACGCAAGACTAATCGCGAAGCCGGAGATATATTCCCGGAGTATTATCTGCTCTGCGTGAACAACTTTGATAAGCTGGCGGTGAACAATCTGGATGAATGGATCGAGTTTCTCAAGACCGGCGAGATCAGCGAGGCTGCCCAGGCCCCAGGTTTGGCAGATGCCCGCAAATGCCTGGATATAGATAAGTTGACCGTAGCGGAAAAGAATGATTATGTCCGCCACATGGAGAATCTGCGCTATCAGCGCAGCGTTATCAAGACGGGTTATGATGATGGCTGGCAGAAAGGTCTTGCCGATGGTCGAGAAGAAGGTCGTGCTGAAGGTCGTGCTGAAGGACGTGCTGAAGGACGAGAAGAAGGACGAGCTGAAGGACGAGAAGAAGGTCGTGCCGAAGGAGCCAAAGATGAGAAGAAGGCTACAGCCCGTCGTCTTCTTGCAATGGGCTTGTCTGCCGAGCAAGTGGCAGTAGCAACCCAGTTGTCATTAGATGAAATCAAGAAATTATAGCTGCTTTTTGCAATAGACAAAGGGAGATTTCGCCAGGAAATCTCCCTTTGTTGTTGTATGCTCGGCATGGACGTTGTCTAACGGCTGCAGATTCTCCCTTAACTCAGTAGCTGCTGTTCTTATCCTATATATTTTTTGATGTCCTCTTCTACCGTTCCGTTTCCGGCTATGCCAAAGGTATCTACCAGTACCTTCAGTACGGCTGGTGAACAGAAGGCTGGGAGCGTAGGACCCAGATGGATGTTCTTTACGCCCAGATGCAGCAGGGCAAGAAGTACGATGACAGCCTTCTGCTCGTACCAGGCAATATTGAAGAAGATAGGAAGTTCGTTGATGTCGCTGGCTCCAAAGATCTCCTTCAGCTTCAATGCCACAACCGCCCAGGAATAGGAGTCGTTGCACTGACCTGCATCCAGCACACGGGGAATGCCGTTGATGTCGCCCAGATTGAGCTTGTTGTACTTGAACTTAGCACAGCCGCTGGTGAGTATCACTACATCCTGAGGCAGCGCCTTGGCAAACTCCTCGTAGTAGTTGCGGCTCTTCATTCTGCCATCGCAGCCACTCATCACCACAAACTTGCGGATGGCTCCGCTCTTCACAGCCTCTACTATCTTGTCTGCCAGGGCAAAGACCTGGGCATGCGCAAAACCGCCGATGATCTCGCCTGTCTCTATCTCCCTAGGTGGCTGGCAGGTCTTGGCAAGCGCAATCACCTCGGAGAAGTCCTTGTGGCCGTCGGCACCCGCCTGGATATGCTTCCAGCCAGGGAAACCGGTAGAGTTGGTGGTGAAGACGCGGTTCCTGTAGCCTGCCGATGGCGATGGCGGAACGATGCAGTTGGTGGTGAAGACAACAGGACCGTTGAAGCTCTCGAATTCCTCCTTCTGTTTCCACCACGCATTGCCGTAGTTGCCCACCAGATGCTTGTACTTCTTGAGCTGCGGATAGTAGTGGGCAGGAAGCATCTCGCCATGGGTATAGACGTCGATGCCCGTGCCTTCGGTCTGGATGAGGAGATCTTCGATATCCTTCAGGTCGTGACCGGAGATGAGGATGCCCGGATTGCTGCCTGTGCCGATGTTCACTCTGGTGAGTTCCGGATTACCGTATGCCTGGGTGTTGGCCTTGTCGAGGAGTGCCATCACATCCACGCCGTACTTTCCTGTTTCGAGCACCATGCCCAGCAGCGTGTTCATATCAGCATCAGGGTTGCTGATGGTGGCGAGAGCACGGCAGATGAAGCTGATAATCTCGCTGTTCTCTTCTCCCAGATGGGCTGCGTGCTCGTAGTATGCTGCCATACCCTTCAGACCGAGCATGGTGAGTTCCTTGAGCGAGCGGATATCTGCATTCTCGTGGCGGAGCACGGATTCACGGGCGCCCTCTGCCTCATAGTCTGTCTTCTCGCCACCCCAGGTTACCTCCTGATAGGCAGGTAGGTGGATATTCATGCTTGCCGCCTTTTGCAGCAGCTGTTTCTTCAGTACGATGCCCATATCTACCTTTTGCAGGATATCCTGGTCGTTGAAGTTGGCGTTGGTAATGGTGGTGAAGAGTGCATCCGTGAGGAAACGGGTTACCTCTGGTGTCGGCTCTTTGCCTATGCTATGCTGTATGGTTCCTATGCCACGAACCACGCTGAGCAGCAGATCCTGCCACTTGGAAGTTGTAGCCTCCTTACCGCAAACACCCTTGATGGTACAGCCTGTACCCTTAGCTGTTTCCTGACACTGGAAACAGAACATCTTGTTTTCTGTCATATTGCTATAAATTAATGAGTTATTTTAATGTTTCCTTCCAGGCGGCAATCTGCCATTCCTGGTTTCCGGCTGCAAAATTACGGCTTAAAAAATAATCCTACGGTAACAATTGTGACCGTAGGATATTAAAAAAACATAAAAAGAGTGTGGGGGAATGGATTTCTCCCTTCTTGAAGTGCATGATGATTAGATAGATGTCAACACCATCATATATTTATCCTTAAGGGAAAATAAAATTAGCCTTAAGGGAAAATAAATTTTGCCTTAAGACTAAATATATTCTGTCTTCTGATGGGCTATGCATAAGAGTGCATGCCCGTGAGGAAATAGTTCACACCGAAGTAGGTCATGGCGATACTCAGGAAGGCTAGGGTAATGTAGATGTGATACACCAGCGGCTTGCGGAAAACCGGTAGACTCAGCGTATGCACTACTACTGCATAAATCATAAAGGTGATGAGCGCCCACGTCTCCTTGCTATCCCAACTCCAGTAATTACCCCAGCTCACGTTAGCCCAGATGGCTCCGATGAAGATGCCGAATCCCATCGTGGTGAGGGCAGGGTATAGGAAGATGCGGCTCAGTGCCTGAAGCTCTTCGCCATGAGAGCGAAGGCAGATACCCATGATGCCACAGATAAAGGTGAGCGATAGGAGGGCGTAGCTCATCATGATGATGCTGACATGGATGCTGAGTAACGGACTGTTCAATACCGGCATCATCTGTCCGATAGCAGGATCCATCTGGTTGATATGGCTTACCAGAAGGAAGAATCCTGAAATCAGAAAGCCGAATACCATGACGATGCGGATGCGCAACTGCATCAGAATACTGATAAGCATCACGAACCAGGCTACAGTCAACATACTTTCATATCCGTTAGACATAGGTATGTTGCCGCTGATAATCCATCTCAATGCCAATCCGAAGGTTAAGGCAAGGAAGGATACGCCAAGCAGGATAGGCAAAGCGATGTTCAATGCCTTGATTTCTCTCTTCTTCGTCATGCGATAGATGGTGTAGAAGAGGGCAATGAAGCCCAATGTGAGGTTTGCCATGAAGAGAATGGTGGCAAAAGGAAAGGCATTATTGATGCGTTCTGCCTTATACTGTGTAGCTGTTGGCAGCGAATTACCGCTACTAACCTCCTGATATTTCTTCATCTTGACGAAGAACTCGTTTACTCGGCTCGTATTGCCTGCCTTTACATCACCATTCAGCAGAGAGAATACATTCCTGATATAGAGCGCATGCTGCTGCTCTACGGCTTGCGGCAACTTATCCACTGGTGAAAACCACGTGGTAGTACCCGCCTTGATGAAAGGATGATTCTTGGTAGCTTTCACGTTCTTGGTGAAGGTGTAAGGAAGAACCTTCAATGAAACACCTTCACGCAATTCCATGATGATCTGTATCTTGCCATCGATATCGGCGGCTTGCTGATGGAACTTGTCCTGCTGACCATTGTAGTATTCCTGAACATACTGTCCGATGGTATAGCCACCCATCTCACGATTGAAGAAAGTATTGAGCGAAGCATAGTCAGGCAGATTCATCGCTGTTTTCATTTCTCCGCTCTTGATCTTGATGAAAGGCTCGTTTGCCCAAGTATTTCCATAGAACACCCAACCAGAGAGTACCTGTTCTGCAGTCAATCCCTGATAGCTCCTGGCTCCATATATTTTCTTGCAGAAATCCAGGGCAAAGGTCTGTACCGGACAGATGCGGTCGTTGTAGAGAATATGAAGCTCGCCAAACTTCTCTGCAGTTTCCTTTGGCAATACAGCATTTTGGAGATTGCCTGTTGCAGATTCTGCATGCAGTGTCTGTATATTGCCCATGCTGAGGATGAGTGCTGTCATCAAGGCTCCCTTCTTGAGCAAAGGACTCTTCAGTAGTTTGCGATAACCGCCCTTAGGGTCGAAGAGCATCCATACGAGGGAGATGAAGAGCAGCGCATAGCCAGTATAGGTGACTGGTATGCCGTATGGATCGGCATTGATAGCGAGTACGCTTCCCTTGCCGTCTTCATCGTAAGACGACTGATAGAGGCGGTAGGAACGGTGGGAATAGATGTTGTTCATCGAAACTTCGCCTTCGCTCTTATCATCCCCATCCGTTACGGTGAATTTTGAAGAATAGTCAGCCACAGCGTTGGTACCATCATGCATCTTCGCTTCAAACTTCTTTAGGCAGAGCGAGAAAGGGAGTTTCTCTTCCTTCATACCCTGCTCTTCATCCTGAGCCATATAAGTATCTGTAGGCTGACCGATGCGCAGATGAATCATGCCCCGTTTAGCCGATATATGTGTGAGCAATGCCCCGGCAAGGATGATGATGAAGGAGAGATGGAGTGCCAGCGTAGAAGCGCACTTCACTTTTCTTTTGATGATGTAGAAAGCACCGAGGGCAGCGAGTACTGCCCAGATTAGAATGAACCACCATGCTCCATAGTAGTGGGCATGGGCATAATCCGTGCCCTGGCTTTTCTCCACGATGGTGGCGGCTGCCATGCATACGAGCACAAGGATGTAAAGAATGAATATAATCTTTTTAACCATACTTAGTTGGAATCTTGATAGAATTTCCGCTGCAAAATTACGATATTATTCGGAGACGAGCAAGATTTTATACGTATATTTAGAGGTTCTGATAAAAAAAGCTGCCAAATGCTTTTGATAGCCTGGCAGCTTTTCTTATTTTTGTTTCTTCTTGTAAAGGCTTAGATTGCATTGATGAATGCCACTACAGCATCACGCTCTTCCTTGGTTGCATTGTAGAAGTTGAGTGCTGATTTGTATGCATCGCTGCGTTGATCATAGCAGTGCCACATGATAGCCTCTACTACGTTGCGGGCACGGCAGTCGTGCAAACGGTCGCTGCGACCAGTCAGCATGCTTGACAAACCACGTCCCCAGAGTGGAGTAGTGCGGCACCATCCTGTGCGGATGTCGTTTGCCATGAACAGACGGTGCTGTACCAAGTCGGTGTATGGATAAATAGTCTGGCCTGGATACTTTGGCAACATGGTATTAGGATCCTTACCGATGCTCTTGGCGTAAGCCTTGATAGCATTATCTACCCAATAGTTGTCAGCACCAGTCTTCCATGATGGCTTGTGGCAAGTAGCGCAACCCCACTGAGTGAAGAGCTTCTTACCTTCCTGAACCTGTGCGTTGTCGAGGTTACGGGCAGCAGGAACAGCCAGACCACGGTGCCAAACCATGAAGTCATAGTAATCCTTGTCGCTCATCTCTTCCTCGCCATTGTAAGGTGCTCCCTTGAGGAGGTACTTCTCGAAAGTAGCTGACTTGGCTGCATTGTTACAGCTCAGAATCTCGTTTACTCTCTCCTTGATACGTTCGTCAGTTCCATCTGCATAGTATGGGTGGAGTACAGAAGATTCGTCAGCACCATGCTTCTTGATATAACTGATTACTTCTGGGTCTTCGCTCTGATACTTTGCCCAGGCTGGAGTGGTATAGAGGTAATGACGATCGGAACGTGTTACGTTGGTAATGTTCCAGATGGCGTTAGCACCTGGACCATCCTGCAGGGAAGCACGGGTCATGGCATAGGTAAACTTCTTCACCATCTTGGTTCCATCTGCCAACTTGTACCAGGCAGTTGAAGCCCAATCGTTAGCAGTCTTGTCCCACATGGCAGGGTTCAGCTCTACCCCGTATTTCGCCTCATCCTGATAAACCTTCTTCATATCATCCTGGTCGATGGCATCAAGCAAGCCTGTACCATAGATACCGATGGTTGATTCCAAACGTACTTCATAGTTGTTTGGCTTAGGATTGGTATTGAATGCAGACTGAGGGATAGTAACCTCTGGATACTGCAAAGCAAAAGTCTCGCCATCCTTAGGGAACTTCATAGCCAAACCGCTAGGCATGGCTGTAACCTCATTCCACTGAATGTTCATTTGCTTCTCGTCGACAGGAGCAGAGAATGGAGTCATAGCCTTGGTCTGTGGCATACCTGTAACCTCAGATATGTAGCTGTTTGCTGCGTAAGGCTTTCCGTCAGCGGTAGTACCTGCTGTAGGGTGATAAATTACGAGCAGATAGCCGTTGCCAAACTGGTCTGCCTGATACTGGTTCTGGAACTTTCCATGACCATAGTTAGGATGGCAGTGGATACAGCTGCTGCGAACCCAAGCTGGGCCAAGACCCTTACGTGGAGCCTCTGTGATGGTGTAAAGGTGCTCGAAGAAATCCTCACCTTTGTTGAAACTGTTTGACAGTCCCTGGTTGGTGGTAGCTGGTGTTTCTGCCGAATAACTCATACCTTCGTCAGTTCCAAGTTCGCCACCTGGATACCATTCTGATGCCTCAAAAACATCGTTAGCCTTACCAAACTGAGAGTCACCATTTAACTTGTCATTGTTTACCACATTGTTATCATCGGAGCATGATGCCAAAGGCAAAACAAGCAAGCCGAGTAATAACATTTTGCTAATTCTTTGATAAATCATAATGTTATTCTGTTTTATAATGTTTTATATTCTCGTTTAGCGCAGAATAGCATCTCACCAAAAAGAGTATGGTGAGATGCTTCCTGTATGTTAGTTTACCACAAGATTACTCTGGGTTTACTTCATCAAATTTCTTACCCCAAACAGTACTTACGTACTTAACGAATGGATAAGGCATACCGCCGATCTTGCTGATAGCGTTAGCGATGGCAGTTTCAACACGCTGACCTTCTGCAGATGCATTATCCTTGAAGAACTGATGGAAGCTATACTTAGCATTAGAACTTGTACCATTAGTTCCACCATACCACAAGTTCTCGATAGAACGGATGTTGTTCTGGAAGTCGGTGATAGAGTTGTAGCTATATGGAGACTCTACGTAGCTGATATCACCTGCCTGGAATGGGTTGGCAATCTTGGCTGTACCTACCTCGTTAGAGATACCCCAGGCTGAACCTTCCTCCAAAGAGAGAAGCTGCTGGATGGCTGCCTTCAAAGAAGCGAACTTACTAACAGAAGTGTTGCCTGCATTCTTCAGATTGGCTGCATAAGACTGTTTTTTGTCTGTCAGGTACTCAAGACCTGCTGCCTTTACTGCTGCGAGGCGAGATGCGTTAGGAGTCTCAGACCATGCTACCTCCAGCTCATATACGTGGTTTACCAAGTCCTCGATAACAGCCTCGGCATACTTCAATTCCTCAGAACCCTTTACGTCTGTGAAGCCTTTGTAGGTATCGTTTCCCTTGAACTCTGCAACCTTACGTGGCTGTCCATCACGGAAGAGGATAAACTCAAGTGCATGGAAACCAAGGATAGAAGCATCCTCAAGCGCAGCATCACTATACTTACCTGTAGCAAAGTAGCTGTGGAGGAGTGTACGGTTCAATGGCCATGAGTCGATGTGTGGGTCAATATCAAAGTCAGATGCTGCACCACCGAGGAAAGCCTCGCTCTTCTCCCACAAGGCACGTGCTTCCTTGAAAGCTTCGCAGGCATTGTTGATGTTCTCCTGAGTCAGGTTGTTGGTATCTACACTCTTAGGAAGAGCTGTATGCAGCTTCTCTACAGCGTCAGCCAGTGACTTGTATGTTGGCTGGATGGTATTGTCTACAGCGTTAGCACATACATTCTTCAGGTATGTTTCCTGATCTGCACTCAAATTTGCATTGTTTACTTTGCTGTAAGCTGCACGGAGCGCATTGCAAAGTTCATCGCAGGCATCCATAGCATCCTGGCCATATGCCTTGTTTGTAAAGTCGTTGTTCTCTACTGGATCATCATCGCTGCTGCATGATGTGAAACCTAATGGCAACATAAAGGCTGCCATGAGCATTACTGCACTTTTAAAAACCTTTTTCATTTTTAATATAAGTATTTTGTTATTGATATGTTTGTTTCAATCACTTTATATTAAGTTCTTCTGTGAGAATCTTTAGAGAAACCATCCTTCATAAGCCACACCGATGTTGATGGCAGGCTCATTGTTGTACTGGCTCTTCAGGAAGCGATGTGAATATTCTGCCTTTACTACAATCTGTTTCACAGGATAGTAATTGATACCAACTGCCATACGCTGTACATTGGTGTAGTCGTATGATGTATTTTTGGTTTTGGAAGCATATGGATTATAGTGCTCATAACGGCCAAAGAGATACATCTTCTGGTTGGACTGACGGAGTTTCTCTATTTGTGAGAATACATTGTAGCCGGCCTCGATGCCGTATGCAAAGGCATTCTTGCTGACGAATGCTGAATGATGGAATGGAGAGAGACCATTCAGGCGGTTGGTGAAGTACTTCAGCTGTTTTGCATCACTCAGGTAGCCGTAGTCTGCCTGGCCGCGTACAATCCAGTTATAATTATTGTATGTGAAGTCGATGGCTCCGATAGCTACCACACCTTTGTACTTAGATTCTGCTCCATCCTTGTTGTTTGGATAAGAGTTGCCGATGGCATGACCATAGTATCCGCTCAAACCGATGCGCAAGCCCTTGATGCAGTAGTTGTCGATACGGAGGGCTGTACCATATTTAGTTGCAATCTCTCCCTCTGTAGGAGTACCAGGACCCTTGTTGATCCAACCTGTATTAGTAAAGTTATCTGAGTTCAAGCCTGCCAGGAATTGCACTTCATATCTCCAACCCTTGGTACGTCCCCAAAAACTGACACCTGTCTGATGCCAGGTGCTTGGAAGAACCGTATTCTCACCTTCAGGACGATAAACAGTGAAGAAATTCAATGGCTCATGGTAAGCGTTGTTCAAACCTACAGGCACTACAATGTGACCAGCCTTGATGTTAGCCCAACGACCGAATGACTTCTGGATCCAGAACTGTTCGAGTTCGACTTCACCGCCTTTTTCAACTTCCTGTTCCCATTCGCCACCTTCTTCATCTTCTTTCTCATAGGCCATGCCTACACCGCCATGCTCAAACTCAATCTCGGTACCCATGGTCCAACCCTTTCCGAAGTCGTAACCCAGGTAAATAACTGCATGAGGAATATCAAAACGGCCATGGCTAGGGTCATTCTTGTGTTCGTCAGCCAAACTGTAACGGCTTACGTGGTCGCTGTAGAAGTTGCGGCTCATGGCAACCTCGCCATAACCACCCACGCTGAGGCGCTTGCCATTCACGTGCTGCATCACGCTGTCAGCAGCCACAGTTTGTGCACTTGCCGTTGCCAAACCGGCAACCAGGGCAGCGGACATCAATCCAATTCTTAAACTGTTCATCTTTAATATTTTGAAATTATTGTTATCGTATTATCCTTAGTATAATAAAGAAAAGAGCGCGGATATCTGCTTGCGGTCTCGACACTTTAGAGGCCTAGTATCTCCTTAAAGCCATGAGGCATGATAAGGAATTACGCAGCTCTGCCGCTCGGGAGTGGCAATCATCACCGCGCTCTTTCTCGATTTCGGGTGCAAAGGTACGGAGTTTTAAAATATCTTGCAATACCTAAAAATCGGTAAACTGCGGCATCCCCATTTCTAGGTATTGCGAGTTTCGAAACTTTTTTGTATATTTGCACCCGAAATAGAAACATTATGAATGTTCTTGATACAAGGATGTTTTCATTTAAGAATAAAAGAAGATGAAAAATCAGAAGATGTATGAGGCTGATGACAAGATGATCAGCATCATTAGAGACAATTACAACATCTTGCAGAGCCTGGGTAGCTTCGGTATCAACCTGGGCTTTGGCGACAAGACTGTGCGTGAGGTTTGCGACGAGCAGAAGGTAGATACTTATACTTTCCTGTCCGTGGTAAACTTGACGATTAATGGTTACAAGGAGTATGACAATGCCGACCGCCTGTCGCTGCCAACCCTCTTGCATTATCTCAAGGCATCGCATGCCTATTACATAGATTTCCAGTTGCCGTTTATCCGTAAGGAACTGGTTGAAGCGCTGGATGAAAAGGATAATCTGGCACGCCTTATCCTCAAGCTTTATGATGACTATGCCCATAGCATCACCAATCACATGAAGTATGAGGAAAAGATGGTATTTCCTTATGTTCAGGCACTTATAGATGGTAATGCCAGCGCGAACTTCGATATAGAGACCTTCTCGAAGCATCATGCTCAGGTGGACATAAAGTTGAAGGAGTTGAAGAGTATCATCATCAAGTATCTGCCTTCGGATGGACTTCATAACAACCAGCTGAGTGCCACCCTCTATGACATCTACAATAATGAGGAATGGCTGAAGCATCATTCTGAGGTGGAGGAAGAAATCTTTATTCCTGCCGTAAGAAATGCAGAAATAAAACTGAAGCAGAATGATGTGAGTGCCAAGATTTCGAGCATGATTAATCAGACCCCGATGAGCGACGAACAGTTGAGCGATAGAGAGAAAGATGTGATAGTGGCTTTGGTTCAGGGAATGACCAACAAGGAGATTGCCGATCACCTTTATATCTCCATCAACACGGTGATTACCCACCGCAGAAACATCGCCCGAAAGCTTCAGATTCATTCTCCTGCGGGCTTGACAATTTATGCCATCGTGAACAATCTGGTTGACATTTCCACGGTGAAACTCTAGTTTTTCCTTAGGAACAGTCATCATTGAAATGTTATTTTTTGTAAAATGATAATGCCTTCCCTGCTGCTTGCGGGGAAGGCATTATCATTATATGTAGGTATCTGAAAAACGGGTATCACCATTTAGGGGGATACTCAGATGCCTTTATATCCTGTTGATATCAACATATCCATGCATCACGGCATAGATAGTGAGTGAAGAAACGCTTTTAATTCCTAATTTTTCCTGGATATTCTTGCGATGAGTAATCACCGTGGTGAGTCCGATGCAGAGCTGATCGGCAATTTCTTTGTTGATTTTGCCTTGTGCCACCAGCGAAAGCACCTCGATTTCTCTATCCGACAGGGCTTTCTCCTTGGAATCAGCTGAGTTCATCATTGGGAGATGTTCTCCATGAGGATGTCCCGAACGCTGCAGGCTCATCAGTTGCTTGATGAGCTGTGTTTCCGGAACATTGGTGCAGATGCAGTGAAAACCCTGCAGTTGGGAGTTGAGGTCATTGCAGGGGGTGAGCACGATGGTATGAGGACGGTGGCTGTTCTCGATGAAGAAATTGCGATGCGCCAGAAGCACCTGCATCGACACGAAATAGTGCATGAACCGGTTGGGTGCATTCGATTCAAATTCACCGAATGTACCAAAAATCTGGATACTTACCATGGGGATGGCACTTTCGAGCAACCCCTTGAGTCCCAGTGCTGCCAGCGTGTTGTTATCTACAATGGCAAGTTCTGGCATCGCCTTTCCTGTCATCGCCTTCTTCATTTCTTCATTCATATCTTGTCTCTCTTTTTAATTATTTACAGTAATGGGGTGTGGAACCCTTCAGATTCTGCCGTCTTATAGGAATGGGGTGAGGAATGTTGCTGCAAACCAGCCCTTGAATCTCTGCCAGCCTGTGCGCCACTCTCGCCAGTTTTTCTCGTTGAGCAGAAAACTGTCTTTCTTCTCTTTGTTGAAGAGCTGGTCCAGTTGGTCGGTGGTGCATGAATCTACAATCACTGCATTCTCCTCGTAATCCCATCTCAGACTTCGGGCATTGAGGTTGGCGCTTCCCACGGTGCAGAACTTGCCATCTACCATGATAATCTTGGTGTGGTGGAAGCCCGGCGTGTACATCCATACATCGCATCCCGCCTTCATCAGCTTGTGAGCATTGTAAAAGCCGCAATCTGGTGTCAAAGGAATATCGCTTCGGGTAGAGAGCATGATCTCCACCTTTACGCCCCTTCTTGCTGCATTCTTCAGTGCCTTCTTCAGCTTGTGGCTCAGGGTGAAGTAGGGACTGATGATTTTGATGCTATCCTGTGCGTCGTTGATGGCGTTCACGTAGAAATAGCGGATGATATCCTTCGAGATATGTGGCTCTCTGTTGATGATACCCACCGTCTTGCGATAAGCCGTGGCGGTGGTATCGGGTTTGAGATTCTCTACCAGATAGTCCTTCTTCTCCTTGCGATAGTATTCTTCACCATCTATATGCTGTCCGCTTACTTTGTTCCACATCTTGAGGAATATTTTCTGCAGGGTATTCACCTCGCTTCCGTCGATGCGGCAGTGCATATCGTGCCATTCGCCCACCACCTTCGTACCTTTTATATAATAGTCGGCTACGTTCATGCCGCCTGTATAGGCAATCTGACCGTCGATGACTACGATTTTCCGGTGGTCACGGTTGAAAACGGCATGCACCCAAGGAAACTTCAGGGGTTTGTATTCATAAATCTCGATACCGTTGGCACGGATTTCCTTGAGATGTCGTTTTCTCAAAGGTTTGTTGTTGGATGAGTTTCCGAATCCGTCATACAATGCCCTTACCTTGACGCCTTCCTTCACCTTCTGGGCAAGAAGGTCGAAGAGGAGGGAGGCGATGCTGTCGTTGCGGAAGTTGAAATATTCCAAGTGAACGCTGTGCTTGGCTTGGCGAATCGCCTGAAACATGTCGTCGAACTTCTCCTGTCCGCTCATCAGGAGCGTAACAGAGTTGTCGTGGGAAAAACTGATGCCTTTCCCACGAAGCTGGTTGACTATCATTGAATCGCTGGTCTGTGCGCTGCACAGCGAACTGACCAGCATCAGTGTTATCGTTGTTATTATCTCTCTGAGTCTCATGTCAACTCCTAATAATCTATTTGCTATAAATTATTAATTATAAATTATAAATTAAAATCACACCATGCAGGCATAGTGATCTACGATGCCTTTCAAATGATTATCCTTATCTACTACGAGCACCGTATGCACCTTGTATTTGTGCATAATGCGCTGAATCTCCGAAATCTTGGTCTTCGGAGTAACCATCTTTGGGGTGGTGGTCATGATGTCGCTAACGGTCTTGTTGAAGAACTCTGCCTGCCATTTCTCCATGGCACGGCGGATATCGCCATCGGTAATCAAGCCGATGACACGCTGGTCTTCATCAAGTGAGATTCCCAGTCCCAGTTTGCCCTTGCTCACGTGGATGATAGCCTCACCCAGGTGCATATCCTTAGGAATGATAGGCATATCGTCGCTGCGCATCACATCTTCGGCGGTGGTAAGGAGTCGCTTACCCAATTCGCCGCCCGGATGGAACTGGGCAAAGTCGCGAGGCTTGAAGTGGCGTACCTGCATCAGGGCTATTGCAAGGGCATCGCCCATCGCCAAAGCCGCAGTGGTACTGCTGGTAGGGGCGAGGTTCAGCGGACAAGCCTCCTTCTTCACCTTTACGGTGATATGATGGTTGGAATATTTCGCCAGCAGGGAATCTGGATTTCCCGTAATCGAAATAATCGGTACATTCATGTGGAGCACCATCGGGATGAAACGGAGCAGTTCATCGGTCTGGCCGCTGTTGCTCAGTGCCAGCACCACATCCTTATCGGTCATCACACCGAGGTCGCCATGATATACATCCAGCGGATTGATATAGAAAGCAGGCGTACCTGTTGAGGCTAGGGTAGCGGCAATCTTGGCACCCACATGTCCACTCTTGCCCACACCGGTAACGATAATCTTGCCTTGGCAATGGTACATCATATCCACTGCCTTTTCAAAATTGTCATCCAGATAAGGTATCTGGTCGAGGATGGCCTGCGCCTCATCTCTCAGGGCCTGTTCGCCATAGCCACGTACCACCTTGTCATCTATTTTATTATTCTTATCGGTCATTTCTATAACATTTGAATTCTTCGTTCTTTACTTTTCCTCTTCACTTATAAAAGTTCCTGGATAAGAGTTTCTAATTTGTCTAATTCCAGCATGTTGGCTGCATCTGATAATCCCTGGTCTGGGTCAGGATGTACCTCGAAGAAGTAACCCGTAGCACCGAATGCCTTGGCTGCCAATGCCATCGCTGGTACGAACTTGCGGTCGCCCACGGTCTTGCCGTCGCCGGCACTAGGGCGCTGCACGCTGTGGGTGCAGTCCATAATTACATTAGGTACAATCTCCTTCATGTCAGGGATGTTGCGGAAATCAACCACCAGGTTGTTGTAGCCGAAACAGTTGCCACGTTCGGTGAGCCAAACTTCCTTGGCTCCGCTTTCCAATGCTTTCTCCACAGGATACTTCATGTCTCTTCCACTCAGGAACTGTGCCTTCTTGATATTGACAATCTTGCCAGTCTTGGCGGCAGATACGAGCAAGTCGGTCTGGCGGCAGAGGAAAGCTGGAATCTGGAGAATATCGCATACCTCGCCCGCAGCCTCAGCCTGATAACTCTCATGAATATCAGTAGTGATGCGAAGACCATATTTTGACTTGATGTCGCTGAGCATCTGGAGTCCCTTTTCCAGGCCTGGACCACGGAAAGAGTGGATGCTGGTACGGTTGGCCTTGTCGAAAGAAGCCTTGAATATGATGTCTGTCCCTAATTTATGGTTGATGCGCACGAGTTCCTGAGCCACTGTATCCAACAGCTCCATCGACTCGATGACGCATGGTCCTGCTATAAATGTTGCCATATTTTTTTAAGTTTATAGTTGATAGTTTATAGTTAATAGGGGGCTATCCTGCTATCAACTATAAACTATAAACTGTTAATTATTAACTTGTTTAATTGTAATCTCACGCTGTGGGAATGGAATCTCGATATTGTGCTCGTTCAGTGTATCGTAGATGCACTCCATGATGGTGGCATCGTCCATGGCTTGGGTAAGCACATTGACCCACACCACAATCTTGAGGGTGATGCAGCTGTCGTCGAAACTCTTGAGCAATACCTTTACGCCCTTTTCCTTATTGATGCACTCGAGCTTCTGCAGTTCCTTGATGAGAATCTGCTTCACCTCCTTGATGTTACTTCCGTATGCCACGCCTACTTCCAGCGCATCCAGCTCGTAACCATGATTCTTGGTCATGTTCTTATAGTTCTTGGAGAACAGCTGCGAGTTCTGGAAGGCGATGACTGAACCGTCGATAGCCTCCAGCATGGTAGAGGTGTAGCTGATACTGCTCACCTTACCACGGGTGCCGTCGCAGATGATATAGTCACCCACCTTTACACGGCCCATCATCAGGGATACGCCGTAGTAGATGTTCTCGAGAATATCCTTGGAGGCAAAACCCAGACCGGTTGACAAACCGGCGAAGATGGCGAGCAGCCATGACTTTCCTACCTCGAATACGCTCAGGGCAATCATCAGCCAGATACCCCAAACGATGACCTGCAACACATTCTTGAACATCACAATCTTGGAAGCTGCCGATGTCGGATCAGTCTTCTCGAAATGATGGCGCATCAAATCTACCGTGGTGATATTGATGTAGTTAAACAGGAAGTAGAGGCAAGCCACCCACGAAACGCTATAGAGCGAAGCCGTGAAGTTGGTGGTATGGATATAGTTCTTGTTGAAGATTTCCCAGGTGGTGTCGCTCATGTTGAACACATCTGCTGCCCAATAGATGGAGACGATGAAGGAGAGCACGCCCGAGATAGGCAGCAACACCTTATATACGAAGCGATAGCCCCATTTCTCGGTGATAGCCAAGCTGCGCAGGTTTCTGCGCTTGGCATATACGCTGAGCCATCCCTTGCAGCAGGTGATGGTGAGTACGCAGGTGAGCTGCATGGTCCACCAGATGATAATCTGTACGGCGAGCAGGGTGAAACCTACCCAAGCACTGACGGTAGTTACCGCAAAGACGGCAAGCGAGATATAGGCGTATGTCTTGTCGGTACGCAGCACCTGATTGCGCTTCCTGGCTATCACATTCCACTGCCACAGGGAGCAGAATAGAAGGATAGGAGGGAAGATGAAGTTCACCAAATCGTTTGGTATCAGGATGATACGGAAAACGATGACGATGAAGCCTATCAGCATCAGTGGAGAATAGATGCGGAAGGTGTTCTTAATCTTGTCGTTGTCCACACGCAGCAGGATAGATACCAGAATGACGCCAATCAGCCATGCAAACTCCACCAGCAACTGGCTTGCCATTACCACAAAGTTCTGGGTAACCGTCATGCGTACGATGCCTAGGATGGCAGCGAAGGTAACCACGGTCATCGCCATGATGAGGCAAGGGCGTTTTGCCATGAAACTCTCCTTTCTGTTCTGGAACATACCGTGCTTCATCAGTTGGGTCAGCACGATGCGGATGGCAAAGAGATTGAGGAAGACGGAGATGAGACCATAGAATGCAATGATGCCGAAGAGGATGAAGATGATGCGTACATCCCATTGCGACATCATGCCTGGTGCCCGCTTGTATTTCTCTGCTACAGAGGTCTTTGCCTCGTTGTAGTTCATGCCGATATTGCATAGGATATGCAAATAGTTGTCGCCTCCATTGTTGAAGATGCTGTTCTGGATATCGCTGTATCGCTTGTTGGCATAGTCGTTGAGAGCCTTCAGTTTCTTGTCGGTCCTGTCGTATGCCATCACGTATAGTTGCAACTGTTCCTGCTTTTCTACCAGTTGTCGGCGGATGTTCACGGCAAGGGTCAGGTCTACGTTGCGGTTTACCTGTGCCTCGTCGCTCAGGAACATGCTGTTCATGCCGTAGAGATAATTGATGAGGGAGTCGTATCGCGCCACTTCCATATTGGTTTCCTTGATCATCTGCCTGAACGGCACCGCCTTCGACTTGAACTTTCTGAACTGTTCTGTAGCCTCATGGCAGGCGTAGGTCATATCGAACACATATCCGTTTCTTTGGGAATAGAGCATGATGGAGTTCTGGTCAGCTTGTCTTACGATGCTGATCAGTTCGGCGATAACCTGCTGCTGTTGTGCCTTTGCCACCTTGTTCTGCTTTTCCAGGTCGATGTGGTAGTTGGTCAACTCGGTGCGCAGCATATAGAGCGTTGTATCCAGGTTGGCTTCCTTGAGCACAGCATTGCTTGGCAGCACGAAAGCCACCATCAGCAAGATGAGAATATATAGTTTCTTTTTCATATTATGTCTATTTGTCTGCAAAGTTATTAATAATTCGTGAAAAATCAAAGAATAAGATGCGTTTTTTAAGATAATCAGCCAGATGAAGCATCTTTTTACCCATATCTTTGCGATATTTCATCGAAATTCCGTACTTTTGCAGTGTATTTAAAAAGATAAAACAATGAACATACTCATAGCAGACAGCGGCAGTACCAAGACCGATTGGTCGTTGACCGACGGGCAGGGCAATGTAGTGATGACTTGCAAGACACAGGGCATCAATCCTATTCACATGCAGGATGACGAGGTGCTTCAGATTCTGAAGTCGGAACTCATCTTGCCGGAATCACCACAGGAAGTATATTTCTATGGCAGCGGTGTAACCGAGGCGATGAAGCCCCAGATGGCCTCACTCCTGCAGCAGGCCTTTCCTGGAGCCAAGGTGGAAGCCGAGGGAGACATGATTGGAGCGGCAAGAGCCCTCTTCGGCAACAAGCCAGGCATCGCCTGCATCTTGGGAACGGGAGCCAACAGTTGTCTCTACGACGGTCATCGCATGGTGATGAATACGCCACCGCTGGGTTACATCCTGGGCGATGAGGGGAGTGGTGCCGTTCTGGGTAAGCTTTTCCTGAACGGTATTTTCAAGGGCGCCTTATCTACTACGATGAAGAAGAAGTTCCTGGAGTGGTCGGGATTGGATTATCCTACTATTATTAATAAGGTGTATCGCGAACCTCTTGCCAACCGGTTTCTGGCATCCCTCTGTCCTTTCATCTCGCAGCAGATAGCCGAGGGTGAGAAGCATGAGAATGGAACCGACGAACTGAACGAGGCGATGGCGCTCTATCGGGTGGTGCTTGGCAACTTCAACGATTTCTACGAAAAGAATCTCCTTCCTTATATTAAATATGTGAAGGCGAGTGCCGAAGACATCTCTCAGTTGGAGTCTGGTGTAAAGGCATGGGATTTGTCTTTGGGCGAAGATGTACCAGCCGTGGGCTTTGTGGGAAGCATCGCCCATTACTTCGAGTCGCCATTGAGAAATGTGATGTGCGATGAGCATCATCTCACCATCCAGAAGGTAATGCAGGCACCTATGCCGGGACTGATTCAGTATCATTCCCAGCCCCAAAAACAGGTTTAGCTTTTTTTATGAAAAGTATCAGAATTTAAGAAAATACTGCACCAAAACAGATAAAATGCTCTGTTTTGGTGCTTTTTTTGTTAAGAAAGGAGGATAATGCAACATTTTATACGTATCCTTTTAACAATAATGCCCCCATGCGTATTTGTTTTTTCCTTATCTTTGCCCCATCAAAAACAAATTTCACAACGATAAATCAAGAAGTGTCGCTCTTCGGAGTGGTTCCACCTTATTTATATATGGCAATATGAACCTACCCAATGATAGGAACAATATTAAACCAAAAATGAACAATTATTAATTTAAACCTAACGTAATTATGAGAAAAACATCTCAGAAATTCTCGCAGAGCCGAATGCTCTGTAAGGTTGCACTGGTAGCCCTCATGTTGGCAATCCAGGCAATGCTAGGAATCGGAGCAGGTGTCCTAAATGCTCAGACGGTTAAGGGTACTGTTATCTCTGGCAGTGACAATGAACCACTGATTGGTGCAAGTGTCATGGTCGAGGGAACAAGAAACGGTGCAGTAACCGACCTGGATGGTAACTTTACCATCTCAGCAAAGAATGGACAGACGCTCGAAGTTTCTTACCTGGGCTTTATCACCCAAAAGGTGAAAGTTACAGGTTCTGTAATCAACGTAACCTTGAATGAGGACAAGCAATCTCTTGATGAGGTCGTTGTTGTTGGTTATGGTGTTCAGAAGAAAAAGCTGGTGACGGGTGCCAACATCAACGTGAAGGGTGATGACATCGCCAAGTTGAACACTTCCAATCCGCTTCAGGCACTCCAGGGACAGACTCCTGGTATGAGCATCATCTCAACATCCGGTCAGCCGGGTTCCGGTTTGAAGGTAAACATCCGTGGTATGGGTACCGTGAGTGGTTCTGATCCGCTTTACATCATTGATGGTGTACGTGGTGACATCGCTTCTCTGAATCCTGCCGATATCGAAAGCATTGATGTGCTGAAGGATGCGGCATCGGCTGCCATCTATGGTTCGCAGTCGGCCAATGGTGTGGTTCTGATTACTACCAAGGGTGGTAAGGAAGGACGTGCCGTGGTTAGCTTCGACGGCTATGTGGGTTGGCAGAACAAGCCACGCAGCATTGATATGCTCAATGCCAGGGAGTATATGACTATTTTGGATGAGGCTGCCATCAACTCGGGAAAGAACGCCTACGACTGGAGCAAATACAAGAGTATCTATGATGCCAATGGCGATTTGATTGATACCGACTGGGTAGGTCAGATGTTTGTGAAGAATGCCAAGACTTCTTCTTATAATATAGGTGTAAATGGCGGTAGCAAGACTGCCAATTATGCCATGACGCTGGGTTATATGAACCAGGAAGGTATTGTTGGCGGCAAGGACGTCAGCAATTATGAACGTTACAACTTCCGTGTCAATTCCGACTGGAAGGTGAAGGACTGGTTGAAGGTGGGTGAGCAGATCAGTTTCATCTATACCCAGAATACGGGTATCGGTGTGGGCAATGCTTACAACAACTCGCTGCGCAGTGCCTTCAATACCTCTCCATTGTCGCCTGTGTATAGCGACAACAACAAGTATGATTCTCCTTTTAATGATACCAGCAACAGCGACTGGTATAATGCCGATGGCAACCCATACGGCTTGATGATGACGAACAATAACAATCAGACGAATGCAGCCCGTTTCACCGGAAATGTGTATGCGGAGATTGAGCCTATCAAGAACTTGAAGTATCGCACCGTAGTAGGTTACGAATATTATTCAAGCGATTACCGTTCGTTTACTCCTCTCTATCAGTTCTCCATTTATAGCTACAACACAGCCAACCGTACCAGTGTGAACCAGAATATGGGACATAACTGGCAGTTGACCTGGACTAACACCTTGTCTTATGACTTCAAGGTGAAGGAGCATAGCTTCACAGCCTTGGCAGGTATGGAATCCTGGCGCTTTGATGGCGTAGGCGTAAGTGCATCCAATGCCACCCTGAAGAGTGGTTTTGCCGATTGGAACCATGCTTATGTAAGCAATGGTACCGCTGCCACCGCTACCGATGGTCTGGGTGCCAGCGGTGCTCCTTCTCTGTCACAGCGCATGGTGAGCTACTTTGGTCGTGTAAGCTGGAACTGGAAGGAAACCTATATGGCAACAGCTACCCTGCGTGCCGATGCTTCTTCTAAGTTTGCCCGTGGCAACCGCTGGGGCTACTTCCCTTCTGTTTCTGCCGGTTGGATTGTAACCAATGAAAAATGGGTGAAGCCTCTGCTCAAGGTGCTTGATTATGCCAAGGTGCGTGCAAGCTGGGGACAGGTTGGTAACCAGAATATTGGCGACCTGATGTTTATTTCTCCTATCTCAACATCGGGTGCTTACTATAACTTCGGTACGGCTTTGGGTGCTGACGGACAGTCAAATTACTATGGTGCTTACGAAAGCCGTCTGTCTAACGAGAATGTGAAGTGGGAAACTTCAGAACAGTTGGACTTCGGTTTGGATCTGCGCCTCCTGGGCAAGTTGAATGTCAACATCGACTGGTATAAGAAGACCACCAAAGACTGGTTGCTGGTTAAGCCTATCCCAGGCACAGCCGGTACGGGAGCCCCTTATTTCAATGGAGGTGACGTAGAGAATACCGGTATAGAAATCGGTTTGGGCTGGAACGACAACATAGGTAGAGATTTCAACTACTATGTGAATGTCAACGGTGCCTATAATAAGAATAAGGTGGGAAGCATCCCTACATCCGATGGTATCATTCATGGTACCGATGGTAATGGTCAGCTCTATGATAACTCTACCGAGTTCTACCGTTGCAGCAATGGCGAACCAATCGGTTATTTCTGGGGTTACAAGACCGCTGGTATCTTCCAGAACCAGAAAGAAATCGACGAGTGGGTAGCGGCAGGCAATGGCGTACTTCAGGGATCTTCTGTAAAACCAGGCGATGTGAAGTATTACGATGTCAACCACGATGGTACCATCAATGATGCCGACAAGGTAAACCTGGGCAATGGTATGCCAGACTTTACCTATGGTTTCTCACTCGGTTTCGACTACAAGGGAATCGACTTCTCTGTAACCGCCAACGGTTCAGTAGGCAACGACATCGTTCAGAGCTACCGCAATGTAGGTGCCAAGACAGCCAACTACACTTCAGCCATCCTGCAGCGCTGGACTGGTGAGGGAACATCCAACAAATATCCACGTGTGACAGAGACCAATGTGAACTATCAGTTCTCCGACCTCTTTATCCAGGATGGTGACTTCCTGAGAATCAGCAACATTACCTTAGGTTATGATTTTGCCAAGCTTCTGCATCAGAAGTTCGTATCTCAGGCCCGTTTGTACTTCCAGGTTCAGAATGCGTTTACCTTTACCAAGTATGACGGCATGGACCCAGAAATCGGTTATGGTGTCAACAGTTGGGCATCAGGCGTAGATCTGGGTTACTATCCACGTCCACGTACCTTCATGGTAGGTTTGAATCTTAAGTTCTAATTTAAAGGAGATATCATTATGAAGACAAATAAAATAAAGATAGCCGCTTTGGGTATTTTGGCTATGGGAGGTCTGGCATCTTGCAGCGACAGTTGGCTGGATGTGGCTTCCAAGACAGAATCAAATTCCGGCAATTACTATAAGAGTCAGGAGGATGGACTTCGCTCGCTCTATGCCTGCTACGACGGTTGGCAGCGTACCGTTTCAGATGGTCCTTCGTTCACCGTCTATCAGTTGACCGAGACGATGAGTGACGAGTGCTTTGGCGGTACGGGTAACAACGATGGACGCAACACCCAGATTCTCGACCGTTTCGACATGAATCTGGCACCATCTTATACCGATATGCACGAAACCTTGTGGAAGAGCTATTATGCAGCCATCTTCCGCTGCAATGAGTTTATCGATAAGGGTGAAGGCATTATCTGGGATGATGAGAATGCAAAGAACACTTATCTGGGTGAGGCTCATGCCCTTCGTGCCTTGTGCTATTTCGATATGCTTCGCCTTTGGGAGAACATCCCGTTGCTGGAACATGCCACCAGCGATGTGGTTCCTCAGGCTGCTCCTGACTCCGTATATAGTCTGGTATTCAGAGATTTGAAGTATGCCATTGAGCACATTCCTGCCAATGCCTATCCTAAGAAGGATGCGGCTACCAATGATGGACATGTCACCAAGTATGGTGCCGAGGCGATTCTGGCTCGCGCGTACCTCTTCTATAGTGGCTATTATGGCAAGGAGCCTGATCAGTTGGGCTTGACCAAGGCGGATGCACTGGCTGCCTGCGAGGATATCATCGCCAGTGGCGAGTTCAGTCTGGTACCTCGATTCAGAGATTTGTGGCCAGCTTCTGCTGATGACAAGAGCGGTGACCACGTAGGACTTTGGGCACATGAGAACTCTTCCTGGGCTGGTCCTGGAAACTCAGAGACCATACTCTCGATGAAGTTCAACTACACAGCCGACTATAATGGCAACAATGATGGTAACCGTTTCCAGGTGATGGTAGGAATGCGTACCGGTAGTCTGGTTTACGAAGGCTATGGCCAGGGTTGGGGTGCATGCACCGTTACACCATCCATTGCTTCAGCCTATGCTACGGGTGATACCCGCCGTTCAGCCTCTATCATTGATGCTTCACAGTTGAAGGATTACGAGAACACCTATCTTGCCGACCAGCGTGAATACACCGGATATTTCGTGAAGAAATATACCCCTTTGTCTAAGCACGAAACTGCTGGTGATGGTAAGTTGCAGCATTACACGGAAACAGTGGGTGCAGGCGATTTCCAAATCAGTCAGTTCCAGGATTGGGTACTCGTCCGTTACGCCGATGTCCTGTTGATGGCAGCAGAGTTGGGCAGTCCTAATGCCCAGTCTTACTTCGACCAGGTTCGCAAGCGTGCTTATACCGAGGATGATGGCACTACCCTGAGTGGCAACTATTCTCAGCAGACAGCTACCAAGGAGAACATCCTGAAAGAGCGCAAGCTTGAGTTTGCCTTCGAGGGAATCCGCTATTGGGATCAGCTCCGTCAGGGCGTGGAGCAGGCAGCCAAGGAGATTGCCGGTTCCTGGGAAGTGAAGGATGGCGGCGAGAAAACCACCGTATCCATCAGTGCCGAGAATATCATCAAGAAACGTGGCTTGATTCAGATTCCTATCACCGAGATCGGACTTTCTCATGGTCTCCTGAAGCAGAATCCAGGTTGGTAATTCTAACTTTTTAAAGTATTGGTTTTATGAAGATTATAAATAAAATATATTCGCTTTTGGCAGCAGTCATGATTCTCATCATGGCGAGCTGCTCTCCAGACGAGTTTGGTCTGGGCGATAAGAACTTGTCTTCTGAGGATTTGGCTGAGAACATCGCCTTCACGATTACTCACGACGAAAGCAATCCTAATATCGTCAAGTTCAAGAGTCTGTTGCCATCGAGCTATTCGGTGGTCTTTGATACGCCTCAGGGACGTTTCCAGCAGGATGAGGTGAGCCTGAAGATTCCTTTCAATGGTACCTATCAGGCACGTGTCGGTGTTGAAACCCGCGGCGGTTTCCTCTGGGGACCCTACGCCGAGTTCAAGGTAGATGATTTCTGTGCCGAATTCGTTACCGATCCTCTGTGGACCTATCTGAGTGGCGGCGTAGGCAAATCGAAGCGATGGAAGTTGGATATCGATGCCAATACCATCACCAAGCATTCAGACCTTTGGGCAGGTCCGCTCGGATTCTGGGGTATGGATGATGACTGGAGTACCTGCATGATGGGACAGACCGCTGCAGCCGGCGACCATTGGAACTGGACTCCTGATATCCCAGGTAACTCCTGGGTGATGTCGGCTATCGACTATGGTTATATGGAGTTCGACCTGATTGGTGGTGCCCATGTCACCGTATATAATGCTGAGACAGGTGAGACCTTTAAGGGTACTTACATGCTGGATACAGACAATCATACCATCACCTTCTCGGATGCGGAACTGCTCCATAATTCGGGACATGACAAGGTTGCTACCAACTGGCGTAGCGGACTGAAGCTGATGGGACTTGCCGACGACCGTTTGCAGATAGCAACAGTTCGAGACAATTCAGATGAGGGCAAGTGCTTGCTTTGCTACAACTTCGTTTCAGAGGAATACTGGAACAATTGGACTCCTACCGTGGCAGAGAACACCCATGTGAAGCCAACGCTGATGACCGACTGGCGCGACTGGGTAGAGCAGAAGACCAATAAGGAAATCACCTACAAGTTGGCTAACCCTGATAATGAAGAGGGACGGCAGTTTGACTATTGCAACCTCGACGGTAGTGCCAAGGGCATTCAGCTTACAGCAGCCAATGGTATCGAGGATGCAACACTCGTGATGAACAGCGAGTCAAAGAGCTATATCTACACCGCTCCTGATGGAAGTCAGGTTTCCGGTAAATATACCTTGACCGATGAGGGCGTATTCACCTTCGACAAGGGCTTCGGAAATACCCAGCTTTCTGCAACGGGCAATTACAACATGCATGCCAATGCGGACAACACCCTGCGCATCCTGAAAGTCAGCAAGGATGATTATACCGGACATCTGAAGGATTTGTGGCTCGGTAGCCAGTGTCTTGATGACCAGGGCAATCTCTATCAGTATCAGGCATACCACTGGGTAGCCCAGAGCGCAAGTTCAGCATCAGGTCCTAAGTATAAGGCAAACCTCTTCTTCAACAACTCCGGTTGGGGCTGGAAGCACGATGGCGATATCGCCAACTATATGAGCACCAATGTGTTCATCACAGGCGATGGCGACTATTCCTTGAAGTTTGAGGGTGCAGAGAGCAATCCATATCTTCTCTACATCGACGTCAACAAGATTCTGAAGGACAATCCAAACTGCGATATCACCATCAAGAGCATCAAGGTAGATGGCAAGAGTGTTGATTTTGATGATACACTCATTCCGAGAGGATATACAGATGATGACCCAAGTACCAACTCCTTCCGTCGTTATGTATTGAACCCATGGGGACCTGCCGCATGCTTCAAGTTTGATTCCGGCAACAATGAGTTTACCGACTTCAAGTGTTCTTCAAGCATCGAAGTAGTTATCACCGTGAAGATGGATACAGGTGCTCCTGTAGTGACACCTTCAGAGGGTAAATAAGATTAGAAACTTTAATGTGGATTAGATTATGAAAATGAAATATTTAGCAGGTGTGATGCTGCTGATGGCCGGTCTTTGCTCGCTCTCTTCCTGTAGCGATGATGATGACTACTCTGCAGCCACAGGAAATGTGATTAGCACCATTGAGACGGGAGATGCTTCTGTTACTGCTATTTCGGCAGTAGTCAGCGGCAAGGTCTTGGACTTGAGCAAGCAGGATGCAGGTGCCTATGCGGTGGGTGTTGTTTACGGTACCAACCCCGATCCTACCACAGCTGGCTCCAAGCAGCCAGGTGTGATTGATGCCGAAGGTAATGTAACCGCCACTCTCTCGGGATTGACCAAGGGCAATACCTATTATTATGCCACCTACGTACAGTTGCAGGGCATAGTAACCAAGTTTGGTGAGGTGAAGAGCTTCGTGGCAACCGATGCCCAGATTGCTACAGCCGGAGCCACGGATGTTACGGCAACCAAGGCCACCCTGAGTGCTACAGCCAATGGCTTGGAAGGTATCCTGATAGAGGGAGAGACCCAGATGAACTACGGTTTCAAGATTTCAACCTCTGAGGCGGATGTAGAGAACGGTATCAATTATCCTATCTCTGCCAGTGCCAAGACAATCAGTCAACGTGTGGAAGGTTTGCTTCCTGGAACTACTTACTATTATACATCATATTTTGAGTTGGGCGATGGTTTTGTCTATGGTGAGACCAAGAGCTTTACCACTCCTGCTCAGACAATGGAATATGTTGATTTGGGTTTGAGTATCCTTTGGGCTAAGTGCAACCTGGGTGCAGAATCAGAGGAAGAAACAGGTGCCCTTCTGGGCTATGGTGATCTGACAGGTGTGAATCAGAGTACTTATCTCATCGATTACAATACTGTGGAGGATATTGCCGGTACGGATAAGGACATCTTGAAGAAGGTGAATGTGGATGCAGGTGCCTTGATGCGCAGTTCTACTCCTACAGCCGATCAGATGAGTGAGTTGATTGCCAATACCACTCAGACAGAAGTTGAGGTGAAGGGCGTGAAGGGTATCCGATTTACTGCAGCCAATGGCAACAGCATATTTATGCCTTACACCGGTTACCGCAACGGCACTGCCAAGGTAGGCGAGGGCAACCAGGGCTTGTATTGGAGTGGCAATAACTATAGCATCGCTACGGATTATAGCCAGACGCTCAATCTGACCAATGGTACTGCTTCATCTGGTGTTTCGGCCCGCAACCTGGGTTTGGCGATTCGTCCTGTTCGCATGTCACCGGAGTTGAAGGTGGATAATTCCAAGTTGGTTGTCGGCGACCTTGAGAATAACGGCAGAATCCGTATCGAGATTTTCAACCAGTATGGTTCTACGGGTAGCAATCCTGGCATCAACCAGGCTCAGATTAAGTTTACCAAGAACATGGTGGTTACTTTCCGTCTTTCTGGTTTGAAAGATAACATGAAGGAAGGTGCGGGCAGTCATATGGCTGGTTTGGAGTATGCTGATGCTTCTTGGGATCCAAGTCGCTGGTCAGCCTTTGATAATTCCAAGTATGATGCCAACGTTACTGGCGATGGTCTCTATACGGTTTGGATGGAGACAGGTGGTGCCGAGGCAGAAGGTGCAGCGGTATTCTGTGTGGATATCAACAATCTGGCAGCTGATGCCATCGATGCATCTAAGATTACTGCAGAGATTGTGAGCATCAAGTTTGATGTGGATCCTGAATTCTTGATGGATTTCTCCAAGACAGAGTTCAACAACAAGGATGGCAACGGCACAGACGGTCGTATTGAAATCTTCAATGAGTATGGTAATACCAAGGCAAATGGAGTGGATGCTTCAGCCTTGTTATTCTCAGGTAATCTGATAGTCAACTTCACCATCACAGGTATCGACGGCAACCTGAAGGATTCTGCTTCCAAGAACTACAAGACAGAACTTTCTTATGCCACACCTAGCTGGTATCCTAGCTACTGGGGCGGTTCTGAATTCGGTCGCACTTATGTGAAGGGCGATGGCACCTACGAGGTTTCCGCTTCTTTGGCAGATAAGTGCTCGGGTGCAGTGGTTTGGGCCATCGAACTCTACGATTTGTGGAAAGACCTGGTTGATCCTACTCAGGTTAAGGTCAAGATTAATCATGTCTTGACTCCAGGTAAGTAATCATACGTATTATTTTGATATTCTATGAATATGAAGAAAATAACAATTTTATCGTTTCTGATCATGGCTTTTGCCATGGTCAGTTTCTCAGCCTGTTCTAATGAGGATACCATCGGAGGCGGTGAAGGCCTCTCTAAGGATTTCGTGGTTTCCCGTTCTGATATGGCGTTTACGAAGAATGGCGGTGAGACAGATTTATATGTCAAGGCGGCTCAGGTACCAACGGTTTCTACCGAAGCGGCTTGGTTGGCTGTAACTCCAGTGGCTGGCTCTTCTAGTATTACCCATCATTTCCTCATCAAGGCAGAGGCAAATACAGCCAATGATGATCGTTCGGCAACTATCACCGTAGCGGCTGGTTCTGATACCAAGACTATCACCGTGAGCCAGAACTCTACCGAGGGACTACTCATAACATCTGGTAAAACCATGAATGTGGGGGCTGCCGGTGGTCAGGTTACTGTTACCCTGAAGGCAAATGCAAGTTATTCTCAGGTCATCAGCAATGACTGGGTGAGTGAGATTACTGCTCGTGCCAACATGGTGGAATACACCCGCAACTATTCGGTGGCTGCTAACATCAGCAATGCCCGTTCGGCAACCATCAGCTATACCATGGTGGTAAACGACAGTACTTCCATCACCGAAGCTGTTACCATCAACCAGGAGCAGGGTACTACTACTGGTGATATGAGTAAGACGGCTATGGATATTGCAGCCTTGATGTATCCTGGCTGGAACCTGGGTAATACGATGGAGGCAGGAAATGCTGCCAATAACTGGAAGAATACCGGTATCGGTTCTGAAACTTCATGGCAGTCGGCAAAGACTACCCAGCAGTTCATCGACCTGGTGAAAGCTTCTGGTTTCAAGAGCGTCCGTATTCCTTGTTCTTGGGTGATGGGTCACATCACAGATGCTGAGGCTTGCACCATCGATGCCGATTGGCTGGCCCGTGTTCACGAGGTGGTAGATTACTGCATCAAGAACGATCTCTATGTCATCATCAACCAGCATTGGGATGGTGGATGGATTGAGCATGATGGCTTCACTGCTGCTACTGATGTGGATGCTACCAAGGCAAAACTCACCAAGATCTGGACTCAGATAGCCAACAGTTTCAAGAATTATGACGAGCGTCTTATCTTTGCCGGTATGAATGAGCCTGGTGTGGGTGGCGGTGATGCCAATGCATTGCTGGGCACTGCGGATTTGGCCAATAGAATTGCAGAGTATGAGCAGACTTTCATTGAGGCAGTGCGTGCCACAGGTGGCAACAATGCCAAGCGAGTTCTGGTGGTTCAGGGTCCTAATACCAATATCGACAATACCGTAGCTCATAATTATATGGATAAAATCCATGATTCTGCAACAGACCGATTGATGGTAGAGGTTCATTTCTACGATCCTTATCAGTTTACAGATTTGAGTGAAGACAAGGATTGGGGCAAGTACTATCTCTATTGGGGTAAGAACAACAAGGGTGGTGATGCCGACCGCACTGCTGATGCCAAATACAACGAGGATTATGTAGAGGCTCAGATGGAGAAGATGAAGACCCACTTCTTCGACAAGGGTTATCCAGTGTTGATTGGTGAGTTTGGTGCCAACCAGCGTCTGGCTATCGGTAAGGATGCGCTTCATGATGCATCCGTGAAGGATTACTACAAGGCTGTTGTTACCAGTGCTATCAACAATGGTTGTGTGCCTGTGGCTTGGGATACCAATGGCGGTCTTCCTAGCATGACCATCTTCAATCGTGCAAATACAACCGTTAGCAATGCCAATATTCTGGAGAGCATCCAGGAGGCTGTGAAGACAGCTTTTTGGCCTGCAAAATAAATTTTTAATAAAGCCTCACTTGAGGTTGGAATGAGCCTCATTTGGAGTTGGAGTAAGCCTTACGTAACGTTCGTTTAAGGCTCAAACCAACTTCAAGTGAGGCTTACTTGTTTTTCTTTTCCTTTTGCTTTTATTGCCAATTCAGTTGTTTCTGTTTTTATTTATATTGTTGTTTTCTCCTTTCACATTTATCTTATTGATTTGTAGATGAATAGGTTAGGTGTGAAAGGAAAATGGTATCAAAGAAATAAAAAAACAAAGATAAGTAAAATAGTATCAGTAATCAGCAAGATAATACCATATATTCTCGATATTTAGTTGTATCTTTGCAACTGAAAAAATGCTATATATAAGAAATAACAATAAATATAAACCTAATTTAATTAAGCAAAGCTTATGAAAAAGTTTTTTACTATTATGGTAGCAGCTTTTGCTGCAGTTAGTGCTTTTGCACAAAGTAGAACAACATTGTGGGAAGGTGAGCAGGTAATGGATGGCTCATGGCCTTCTGTGGGTGTGGAACTCAGCAACTTGGCAACTGCTAAGGCTGGCGATAACATAGTTGTTACTACCTCTAAGGTAGATGCTTCCATTAATGCATCTTGGCAGTGGGGCTCTCAGGTGTTCTTGAAAGTCAATAGCGGTGCCAATGGTGATTGGGAAGACATGGCAGGTACTTCTGCTGTAGGAATCAAGGAACCTGGTGAGGCGAAGTTTGAGATTACCGATAAGGTTCTGGAGCAGTTTAAAAACGCCTCAAGTATCTTCGTTCAAGGCATGTGCGTTGTTGTTTCTAAGATAGAGTTGGAGAGTGCTGTTGCTACAACTTCTACTCAGCTTTGGAGTGGTGAATGCGCATTCGGCAATTGGGCTGAGGGTTTCAGCGTTCCTGCCGAGAAGTTTGCCAATGCTTCTGCTGGTGATGTCTTGGAGTTCGTTTATACCACTGATACTGAGACTACAGAGAAGTGGTGGCAGTTTAAGACCATCTTTGCTGGTACAGAAGATGTCTTGACTTCTAATAAGGCAGACTTGAATGAGTATGGTTGTGCTACTGTAGCAAGTGGCAGTACTTCATATAAGATTGTCTTGAATGCAGAGGATATTGCTAGATTGAAGGAAACAGGTTTGTTCGTCAATGGACATTTCAATATTGTTACAGCTGTTAATCTGATTCAGGCTGTCAAGGAACCTTCTACTGGCATCAGCAATGCATTTGTGGTTACTCCTGCCAAGGATTCCAAGACGTTCAATCTTGCAGGTCAGCAGGTGGGTGCATCTTATAAGGGTGTTGTAATCAAGAATGGCAAGAAGTTTGTTCAATAATCGTGGGTTTGAAACTCAGATGGTTTAGTTTTATTAGTATTTATCAAGAAAAGGGCTAGGTTGCTGGTTGCAATCTAGCCCTTTCGCTTTTAGTGCTCTAAATAGAGTCCGTTCAACTTTTCCAGGAAAACACTCACATCATCATTCACCAACTCCATAAATCCATGGGTCTTACTGTTGGCTACTCCAGGATAAGGAGTGTAATAATGTTCATTGATTGGTTCTCCCTGGTTTCTTCCAAACATCAGGTAGGCAATGTGATGCTGCTTCAATTCAGGAAGAAGGACTTCCGAGAAGATGCTGGAATCGCCAATCGATTCGATGCCTGTTGTCATGCCGAAAGCATTGTTATGCTCCTGTGCAAAAGGCAATGCCTGGGTGATGATTTCCTTCATGCTCTGCTGATAGAGGGGAAGACGGATGGCATTCCTGGTTTGCAGATAGGTGACGTTGATGACATCAATCTGTTGGTCTGGATATCGTTCCATCAGCTTCTTTCCAGGCTTGTAGGTCTCTGAATAGCCGTAAACTACATTGGTTACGTCATTATCCTCTAACAGGTCCTGCAATTTCTTGTAAAGTTCGATGTATTCGTCTTTACTCAACTGGCAATACCAGGCTTTTCCGTCGATAGGAAGAAGATTGAGCACCACGGGTGCCTTGATACCATAACCGTCTTGCAGGGTGTCTAGATACTTGGCCACTTGTTTGGTATATTCCTCCAGCAGATCTGCATTGCCGTTGTAATGAGGCATCGTCCAGTTCATGATGAGTAATCCTCCCTTGCGGAAGTGGTTGAGCACATCTTCCCGGATGGTCTTGAAAGGAACTCCATCTGCATTCTGCTGCTTTCCGCTCTCGATGCCGGCAAGTTCATATCCATTGGCTGCCGGACGGTAACCGCAGAGTGCCTTCATGTCGCAGCGGTCGCTATCGCATTCCCATCTGTTCCAGCCCATTCCGCTCAGGGTGCCGTACATCTGTCCGATGAGGGTTCCCTTGTCGGCGAAAGCCTTGAGGTTGGTCTTCAGATTCTCCGTGCGGGTAGTAAGACCGCTCATGGCAATCTCATCGTACGATTTCTTTTTCTTTTCACCGCAGGATGCGAAAGCCACGAGTGCTGCAAAAATCAATATGAAATATCTGATTCTCATGTCTTTTATTCGTTATATGCCTTCTTCATGGCTTCTACCACGGTAGGCAAGGTCCACTGTGGTACACTTCTGTCTGTACCGTCGAAGATGCTCATCCAGTAGAAGGTGGCTACGCCGTATGCCTTTGCCTGCTTCACAATGTCGGCAGCCTGGTCGGCAGCAGCCTGAATTTCGCTGGCAGAACTGTTCTTGCTGACGCTCTTGCTTCCGTGTGTACCGTATTCGCCGATGATGCAAGGGATGCCCTTGCTGATGAATTTATTGTTCAGGCGGGTGAACATATCTGCGATTTCCTTGCTGCAGGAAGCATCCCACTTGCCTTTGGCAAACCAGTCCCAAGGTGAGTAGGTGTGTACTTCTACGGCGATATGGCCATCCACCTTGTCGGTAGGGATGGCGAGGTTGTTCAATACGTCGTCACCATTAGCTGCAGCATAGGTATTGATGATGAGGTTGCGGGTTTCGTTGTTGCCACCGGTAGCACGTACTGCATTCACGAAACTCTGGGCATATCCGTTCAAACCCTTATAGCTGCTTGCGCTCTTTGGTGCATTCCAGGTGTTGTCGGCATCAAGCATCTCGTTGTAACCTTCGAACACCAGGTGATGGTCGTAGTTCTTGAAACGGGTGGCAATCTGAGTCCAGAGACTCTCGAATTTCTCCTTGTTCTCGTTATAGTTGGCTTCATCAGCCTTGATCCAGTGTTTCACATCATCACTATCAGCACCTGTATCATGGTGAACATTCAGGATGCAGTACATACCGTTGTCAATCACGTAATCAACGATTTCCTGTATTCTGTTCATCCAGGCTTCATCCACGGTTCCGTCTTCCTTCATGTGCTGGAACCAGGTAACTGGGATGCGGACAGAATTAAAACCGTTCTTCTTCAGGAAATCTACCATCGGTTTGGTGGTAGGAACCTGCCCCCATGCTTTCTCGAAATCAGTAACAGAATTGCTGTTCATGTTCATCCACATGGCTACCACATCTGTGCAGTTGCCGAAATTGGTACCGATGCCCATGTTCTTTACTGCATCCACAGCACTTTCCTCTACATAGTTTGCGTTCAGGTTTACCTGATCGCGGGTAATCACGTTCTTGCTGTTCATAGCCGCTTTCCACCAGTCGTTGGATGGCATGTTGCTTCCATACCAAGGCATGAAGAAGCTCCATTTTGCACCGGCATTCCAAGCCTCATCGATGCCAGCTGTAGCTGTGTTGCTGTTGGCATCAGTTCCGCATTCTGCCAGGGCTATGAGCTTGCCAGGATAGCGTGCCTGAATCTCCTTGAACTCCTGTGCCTGCTTGGTAGCATCATAACCGTAGAGGTCGCGACCGATGATATCTACATACTTGTCGCCGGGATACCAGTCGGCATCATTGTCATAGGTATTAGCATCGCCATTGTAATTCTGTGTGGTCCAAGCCCATATCAGGTTGTGTATTCCCTTGCTCTGGAAGTAATCAAACATGGTCTGCCAAAGCTTCTTGTAGGTCTCGGCACCATCATATCCCCACCAGAACCAGGACTTGCCCCAGCTGGCACCTGATTTCAGACAGGCATTGCCGGCTGCCTCGTGGAAAGGACGCCAAACGGCAACAACGCCTGCATCCTGCAACTTCTGCAGAACTTCCGCTACCTTGTCCATCTCCTGATAGAACCATTTGTTCTCCCAAGTGCCTGCCGTCAATGCGTTGGCAGCCTTGAAGGTGGTTTCAGATGGGGTGCAGGTCACACCGCTTCCATCTGTTCCCAAAGTGGCGCTTTCTGTCTTAGGCACATTGAAGTGCCACATCAGCGATACCAGTCCGCCCTGGTCTGCCCAGTTGGTAACAGGCGTGATGTCGTTGTAGTTGATCCATCCGTTGGAACCCTGCTTAGGTACATAGATATGGATGAAATCATAGCAGTTCATGGCTGGATATTTGCCTGTTGCTTTATAAATCTTATCTGCTTCCTGGGTGTTCCAGTTGACGTTGGAGATGACTGAAGAGATGGTCTTGCTGCCATAATTCAGCTGCAGATATTTGTAGAGACGCTTGGTCTTCTCTGTTGCGGCTGGGTCAGCGAGATTCACATCGCCCACTTCGCTTTCGTGATAGATAGAGAAGACGACATTGTTAATCTTGCTGATGTCGTATGTTTCCCATGCTCCGAAGTCCTCCAGACCTTTCAGATAAATTTCCAGTTGGTTGTTGGCATTATGCTTCATGCTGCTGACGGTATTGCTTTCGCCTGTCAGATTCCATTCAGCTTGCTTTCCTTCCGAATTGTTGATGGTAATCTTGTCACCATCAGTTTGTGCCAAGGCAGTGAATGAAATCATTACTGCCAGAAGTGAGAGTAATATCTTTTTCATTGTCTTGCTACTTTGATGGATTTGTTATTGATTTTGATGATGTATACGCCGTGGGTCAGCTCATCCAGCGGGATGATGGTCTTGTCTCCGGCGAGGATAGGGGAGAGGCTTACAGCCTTTCCGTCGAGGGCGAAGGCGCTCACCTGGTTGTGGGTTCCGTCCACGATGATGCGGTCTCCTTCGAAGGCAAACTTACTGTTGGCTTCAATTTGCTGGATGCCCGTAGTGGTGCCATAGGTGAAGGTGGAAACCTTCCACAGTTCGTAACTGGCAGTAGTAGCTGTAGATGTCACAGTCATCTTGTCATTCCCGAAGGTTACTTCCGGTAGCGTGCTCAATGCAAACTCTATCTTGCTTCCATCGTTGAATGAAACAAACAGCGACTTGCCGTCGGCAGCTTTGGCTGAGATGCAGCTCAGGGCTACCAGTAAGGATAATGCTATTTTCTTCATATCGGGTTGATGTTTTATTAAATGAATTGGTTAAAATCAAAAATGTGGCGCAGTTGATAAAACTACGCCACAAATTTACGAATTATATTTCACATAAATGCGTTTTTTATGTTAAATATATCTATCTCATGGGAGGATAGTAATCTTGGTTACTCCTGTCAAGTCGCCCTGAATAGCAAAGCCACATGAGTGTGCAACTTCTACAGCTGTTTCATCAAAAACATATTCAAGTTTACTTTCTGAAGGATTCCAATCTGCAATAGTTGTTATATTTGGCCAACCATCTTCATTCTTATTGATCTGTACTTGTCCCTTGACGGTAGGGTCTTTGTAAACAATCAGTTTAGAACCAACTTTTACCTTTACTTTCTCAAATACGTCTTTGGTCAAATAGAATTTTCCACTGCCACTTGACCATGAGAAATCAAATGGATATGTTATTTTCCCATTATCCATATTCGTTACAAGTTCTGCGATATCCTTTTCGGCAGGAACCACCTTGAACTCAGGACCTTCAATCTTGTTGCCATCAAGATCTTCCATTACAATCTTGTATGTACCTACTTCTGCTGTGGCAGGAACCTGGCAGACAATCTCGGTGTTGCTGCGTGATGTATAGCGATTTACCTTGTAAGAACCGATATATAGGTTCTGGATGTTCTGGAAGTTCTTACCTGTGATGGTGATGGTTGAACCTGCGATAGCCTCGCCTGGTGTTACGGATGCAATTGCTGGATCAGTAGCAGCCTTGATGCTCAATTGACCATCGATGTTGATAGTGATACCATTCTTCAGGTTGAGCTTGAAGCCTGAACCGGCGCAGGCTGCAGGAACTGTCACTGCGATGGCTTGGGCATTCTGTGCTGCAAATTTGTCAACGGTCTGCTCTACATCGCCAGGGAAGGTGATGCTCTTCACGAGGTCGAGATCTGTACCCTTGATGACGGTCTTCTCGCCAGCTGTGATGGCTGCTGGTGTGCAGGAAGCTACGGTTGGCTTCACCAGAGTATAGGCTACAGTTACAGTCTTGCCATTGGCGAGACTCAATGTGATATCGCCTTCCTGTGCATCCTCAGGAACAGTGGCAGTTATCTTGGTTGTCTCTACCTTGTTGAGCTGAGATGCTGCAGCATTAGGGAAGGCAATGCCTGTAATCAGATCCATATCCTTACCGGTGATGGTGATTTCTGTACCATTCTTCACTGGATTAGGTGTTGCAACGAGCTGGGTAGGAACCACGGTGATGATGTTGCCCACTGGAACCTCGATACCGCTCTTGGTTACTACGTAGAAGGTACCATCGGTAGCCTTGGCAGGAACTGCAACGGTAATCTCTGCTGCGCTTTGTGACTTGAAGTCGGCAGCATCAACAGTAGCACCCTCGAACTTCACGCTGGCAATCTGGTCGAAGGCAGAACCCTTGATGCTCAATATTTCGCCAGCCTTGATGTTGCGGTTCTCGATAGGAGTAGCCTCAGGAGTGTTGATGGTCAACTCTTCCTTGGTCTCCAGAGAAGTACCGTCTTTCAGCGTATCAGTCAGTGTTATGACACCTGTTCTAGCTTCTACAGGAATCTTCACCTGGATGGTATAGCGGTCGTGACCTACGAACTCTGCCTCCTTGATGGTATCGCTGCCTGCGAAAATCACACCATGCATCAGGTTGAGGTAATCACCCTTGATGGTTACTACATCGCCTACATTACCTACCATAGTACCTTCGTTACCTACGAAGAACTTAGTGATTTCGATGTCCTCACGATAGGTGATAGGAGATACGGATGTAATCTCGCCACCTTTCTTGGTCTTCAGCACAATCTGACCCGGTTCGCATTTCTCGGCAGGAACCTGGATGGAAATCTTGCTGTTGTAACCGCTCTGAATAATTTCGTAGGCGGTGATAGGGTCTGCACCTGGAAGGTTGACTGACTCAATCTGGTCCAGATTAGTACCGTAGAGATACAGGGTACCGCCACGAAGAACTGGGCATGGACCGAATGACTGGAGGGAGATGTCGTTACCATACTGGTCGGTAGAGAGATCATCTCCGTCGTTGCACGCAGTCAGCGATAGCCCTACGAGGGCTACCACCAACATGGCGAATATTTTGCTTATCTTTTTCATATCAATTCAGATTATAAGTTTATTTATTTGGAACCACACGGATGTTGTCAATCTTGATGATTGGATTACAATCCACACCGGTAGGCAATACGCTTGCATCGTTGTATGCACCCTTCACTACGAAGATGTTGAAGGCACTGAAGTCGTTCACACCACTGTAGTTCAATCCCTTGTTTCCGTCATAGTCGTATACGAAGTCTGTCAATGGGATGGTAACGGTTACCCACTTGTCCTCGGTATTGTAGAACTTGTCTTCTGTATTCTGCCAAGGCATGTAGAGGGCACGTGCCAGTTTACCTTGTTCATGGAAGAAGGTGTTGTTGGCTCCTGCCAATACGTTACCATAGATATCCTTTACACCAGCAGCACCATTGGAAACCTGGCTGACGCTACCGAAGTAAATCTGCATAGGAGCAGCTGACCAACTGTTGTCCTTTGGTATGCACATCTCGAACTTCAGGCTCATGTTCTTCCAGTCGCTGAAGTCTGCAAGATCCTGTATACGTGGACGGCTGGAGTAAGTCTCTGGGTCCTGCCAGCTTCCTGGCCAGTACTCGAATGAGAAGTTACCGTCGTTCCAGCCACCGTCTGCACCCATGGCTGTCTCACCGAGAACCATGTAGTTGCCTGAGAGTGATGTGCCATCGGATGTGATGGTACGATTGTGCCAACCATTGTTGCCCAATACATCTCCGCCTTCCTTCCAAGGCGTATCGAAGTCGAAGAGCATGCCTCGGTTGTCCATATAGCGGAAGCCTGCCTTGGTGGTACCGTTGATGGTAGTGATGTAGATAGGCTCATGCTTAGGCATATCTTCTGGCATATTGAACTTGATGCTGTTCTGGCTGATCTTCAAGTCCTCGTAAGGAATGGTGTAGTTTTCACCTACCTTGATGTTCAGATGACTGTTGTCATAATCCAGGAAGTAGTCGCCCTTGATGGTTACTTCTTCGCCGGCATCAGCCCACTCGTTGCTCATACTGCTGATGATAGGAGCTGGAACGACTGTCTTGAAGTCGTAAGTCACGGTGTCCTGCTTGCTGGTGATGAAATAAATCTTATCACTTACCTTGTTTGGAATGGTCTTTGGTACCGTTACGATGATGGTGTTGTCCGTCATGTAACTGGTATTCAAGACAGCTTTCTGGTCGTTGAAGTTGATTTTGGTCACACTTCTCAGGTTTCTACCCACAATACAGATGGTATTGTCGAGAGATGCTGCAGTAAGGAGAGAGTCCTTGCTGGCAACATCCACTGGTCGAACATAATCGATAGTAGGAGTTCCGCCTGCTACTTCATACTTGTCTGGCTCGTCCTCGCAAGAAGTGAATCCTGCGCTGGCTGCAACAAGTGCCATGGCGAATAAAGCCCCATTTATATTTTTGATATTCATAATGAAATTCTCTTAATTGATTAATAACTATATGTATTACGTACATCCACATGGATTGGAGAAGCGTTGTTACCCAGGTTAGGGTTCAAGGCTACATCCTCTGTAGGGAATGGCAATGTAAAGCTGCTGGCTGTTACGTTAGGAGCAGGTGTATTCTCATCATACTGAATTTCTGAGCTGTCCCATGTTCCGTTGCTGTAATATGCCTTGTAGGCTGTATCGCAATTCCACATAGCATTGCGGTGCTGTGCCTTCAATTCCTTGATGCAGCTATCTACATCGTAGTATGCACGGCGTACATAGTCGTACCAGCGGTCGCCTTCACCGGCAAACTCCAGGCGGCGCTCCTTCCAGATGTCATCGAATGTCAACGAGGTTTTTCTTACGAATCCCTGCCACTCGTATGCACGTCCTCGTACCTCATTGAAGCAATGCAATGCAAGCTCGTCAGTTGGGTTACCCATCAGTACCTGTGCCTCTGCATAGATCAGATAAATGTCTGAAAGGCGGAGGAGTGGAGTAGGGAGAGCATTAGACATACGGGTTGGAGTGATGCCCAACTCAGCCTTGTGGTCTGCGTTGTCACCGAAGAGATGCTTTACGTTGTTACCTCCGCAAGGACCCTGGCACTGACCGGTAGCTGCTGAATTGTAATCCTTGTTATACCAGAAATCCAGATAAGAGAATCCCTTCTTCAAACCATCCTTCTGTGCATTGGCAGGAAGATCGTGGTCTCTCCAGAAGTATGAATATACATCGCCTGGCATCATGATAGTTGCCTTGCGGCGGTGGTCAGGATCTACACGACTGCTAGGATCATCCTTAGGAGATACACCGAAGGCTTCCATCAAGTCAACGGATGGACCGCCCCAACCGCCCCAGCAGTCACCATTCTCGTCGAAACCTTCTGGAGCCAGGTCGCTCTGGAGGGTATTCTGAGAAGTCCACTGAGAACCTACAGTCCAGCGCCATGCAATCATAATCTCGTCGCAGAACTGGTTAGAGCCACGGAAGATATCCTCGTAGTGCTCCATCAATCCTCTGCCAGAGTTCTCGATAACATCTTTGGCATATTCAGCTGTCTTCTTCAGGTCGTCCTGATTCAAGGAGCCTGAAACACCAGCCTTGGTCAGATAAACCTTGGCGAGCAGACCTTCTGCGCAATAGTAGTCGATATGACCTGTGGTGCTCTTTTCCTTTGGAAGCAGTTCCATCGCCTTTTCCAGGGTCATGATGATATACTCATATACATCTGCCTTCTCTACCTTGCTAAGCTGGTTGTAGTCACCTTTGCCGAGTGTCTCAGAGTTGCTGTGGATGATAGGCACATCACCGAAGGTACGTACCAGGTAGAAGTATGCCATTGCCTTCCAGGCAAGACATTCGCCCATACACTGGTTCTTCACCTTCTCAGAGGTGTTGAGGGCGTTCTGCAATGACTCGTAAACAGTGCTGCAGTGGCCAATCTCTGCCCAGAGAGAGTAAGACATGTTTATCAAGTCTTCATCGGTGCCATTGGTACTGAAATTCATGTATGGGCTTGATCCCCAATACATATTACCCGACATAATTTCACCTATCTTAATGAAACCACGCTGGAAATCATACCAAGGTGAATTGTAGAGATAGTTTACGCCAGAGATGCAGGAAGCATCACCGTTGTAATAGTTCTCTGTGTTGTAATTGTCCTCTACCGGTTTGTCAAGGAAGTCACCGCAAGAGGTCATTCCCATACCGAGGAGCATTACAAATGCTGTATATTTGATATTCTTAAATTTCATAACAGTTCGTTTTGGATATTAGAATGATAAATTCAGACCGAATGTAACGGTGGTTGGAGAAGGGTAGCGGCCGAAGTCCAGACCATATACATTTGCGCTCTGAGTAGAGAGACCTACCTCTGGGTCGTAACCGCTATAACCGGTGATGGTGAAGAGGTTAGATGCTGTGAGAGTCAGTCGGAGGTTGGTGAGACCAATCTTCTGGATGAGCTTCTGGTCGAATGTGTATCCCAGAGCCATGCTCTTCAGACGGACGTATGAACCATCCTCGATATAACGGTCGCTGAACGCATCGTTATCATTAGGGTCGTTGATGGTTGCACGTGGGTACATCGAATTTGGATTATCCACGGTCAGGTTCTGGATATTGTCATACCAGTTGCCTGTGTAGTTGCCATCCTTGGCTACGAGGTGAACTCGCTTGTTGACATCCTTCAACTGGTTGCTCCATGGAGAGTTCATGTGGGTCATCTTCATGTTCAGATAGTTGGCTACCTTGCCGCCTACAGAACCGTTGATGAAGATATTCAGGTCAAAGTTCTTGTAGCGGAAGGTGTTGTTCCATCCGAAGGTCCACTTAGGGAGTGGAGAACCGATGTTGGTCTTATCATTCACATCAATCTTGCCATCACCGTTGATATCCTTGTATTTCAAGTCGCCTACGTAGGTGGTGTTGGTGCGATCCAGCTCGCTGGCATCCTTCCAAGAGAAATGCTTGGTGCCGTCGGCATCAATGGTCTCGTTGTAGTTGTTCGGCTGGAGAGTCTGAACAGGAGAACTGAGGATATCTTCGAGATCCTTATATACTCCCTCTACTACGTAACCATAGAAACCGTAGAGTGATTCGCCTGGTACAGAACGGGCTATTACATCGTTCCACTGTCCCTTACCGAGAAGGGCGGTACTGCCCGAAAGACTCTTCAGCTTGTTCTTGTTGATGGAAACGGTAATGTCTGAGCTCCAGTCGAAGTCTTTGGTAACGATAGGGTGGGTGTTGAGGGCAATTTCCAAACCGGTGTTCTCGATGTTACCATAGTTTCCGAATGGAGCAGCGAGTGCCGATGATACATTACCGCTGGTACCCATGATAGAAGGCAGGTTGAGCTGCATCAGCATGTCATTACTCATCTTCTTATACCAGTCAACGGTCAGGTTCACGCGGTTGTCGAGGAATCCGAGATCAAGACCTACGTTCCACTGCTCCTGAGTCTCCCACTTGATATCCAGGTTCTTCAGGTTGGCTGGACGGAAGCTGGTACCGAGGGCTGTATCCATGGTACTTATGGCAGAACCCCACTTGTAACCGCCGATATTGGAGTTACCTGTCTGACCCCAACCGAGACGCAACTTACCATTGCTCAACCACTTGATGTCCTTCATGAATTTTTCGTTGGTGAAACGCCAACCCAAAGCTAATGAGTGGAAACCTGCCCAACGGTTGTTTGGACCGAAGTTGGAACTGCCATCATAACGATAGGTATAGGTGGCGAGATAACGGTCATCGTAGTTGTAAGTCTCACGGGTGAAGAAGGAAGCCATGGAAGCACTTCCCCAACCGGCATTTATCTTTGGGTTGCCCTGACCCAATGCTGGGTTGTGAACTACATCGTTAGGAAGTTTGGTGTTGAATGCTGATACATTGTCATATTTTGATTCCCAGCACTCCTGTCCGAGCATAGCAGTGAAACTATGTTTGCCGATAGTTGTGGAATATTGCAGATAGTTGTTCAACGACCAGAAGCTATTGCTGTTCTTCTGCAGGCGGCTCTCGTTGTTCTTGCGCTCCCAGGTTCCGAGGATAATCTTCGGGTTGTAGGTCTCACCCTTGGATGCACCGATATCGAAACCCAACTGGCTATGCCAGGTTAAGCCCTTCATCAGCGTGATATCTGCAAAGACACTACCATTTAGACTTTGACGGTCGAGCAGAATATCATCTTCCATCGCCATGGCGATAGGGTTAGGATTGGAGAATCCTTCCTTAGATACGCTGGAATAGCCACCGTCGATATTGTAAATCTGGATATCTGGAGGTGTAGTCAATGAGTAGTTAATCAAACCTTCTGAACCGTCTGCCAGCTTCAAACTCTCTGCTGTCTTTGAATAAGTTGCGTTCAAGCCGAGTTTGAACCATTTCTTCAACTGTGCTGAGAGGTTCACACGCATAGAATAGCGCTGGAATTCAGATCCGATGATAGTACCATCCTGGTCTGTCCAGTTGCCTGAAATATAGTAGTTTACCTTGTCTGTACCACCTTCAGCTGCGATCTGATGAGACTGTTGCCAAGCTGTCTGGAAAATAGCATCCTGCCAGTTGGTACCGATGCCGAGTATAGATGGATCGCTGTAGGTTGTATTGGGTTTGGCGATTTCACCCTGGCTTGCCAAGTCGTTGTAATATTCGGCAAACTCGCGCAAGTTCATGATGTCCAAACGCTTGTTCTGGCGGCTTGCAGCAACGCTACCGGTATAGGTAAACTTAGCTTCGCCTGCCTTACCCTTCTTGGTAGTAATCAAAACGACACCATTGGCACCCTGAGCACCATAGATAGCAGTAGCAGAAGCATCCTTCAATACCTCCATGCTCACGATATCGCTAGGGTTGATCAAAGAGAGAGGAGATACGGCTGAGTGAGAACCGTTACCGAGCTTATCACCCAAACCGAGTGATGAACCGCTGTTGCTCTGAGAGTTGAAGATGACACCATCTACAACGTATAATGGCTCAGAATTGGCATTGATAGTAGCGATACCACGCACGCTAACGGCTACGGCAGAACCTGGCTGACCGGATGTCTGGACAGCGTTTACACCGGAAATCTTTCCCTGGAAAGCCTGGTCAACGTTGGTAATAGGAGTCTGCTTCAATGTCTTTTCGTCCATAGAAGCGGAAGCACTGGCGAGGTCGCTCTTCTTCATGGTACCATAACCTACAACCACTACTTCCTGAAGACTGTTGTTGTCTTCGGTCAAAGTAATGTCGTACTTGTTCTGACCGCCCACCTTGAATGATTTGGTGATGTATCCTACGTAGGAAACCTCTACGGTCTGACCGGCAGCTACGTTGAGGCTGTAGTTACCATCCATGTCGGTTACTGCGGCATTTTTAGTACCTTTCACTTTCACTGTAGCGCCAATGATAGGTCCCATTGGGTCAGAAACGTTACCAGTGATTTTTTTAGTTTGTTGTACAGCTTGACTCGTTGTGATTCTGGCTGCAAAAGTTTGCTGAGGAGAGATGCCGAGAAGACTCAGGGCTGCTACACCAGCAAGCAACTTTTCTCTACTTTTATTGTTCATAAATTCCTTGTTTTGTTAGTTTGAATGGTTTTAGGAGAGGGTTAAGCCTTTTTTCCTATTTCCGCTGCAAAATTACAGCTTTTTTATGAAAAACAATATACTTATTTTGCTAATTGCTGATACTTTTTTACTTTATAGCAAATTTCTTGCAAAAAAATGATTTTTTGATGTTTGTAGACTTGGGATGCTTTTCATTGATTCTTTTCTCGGGAAAGAAGTTTGGAATCAATAGATTCCGTTGGGGTGATATATTATATATAATGTTCGCGTACCTTATATTATTTAGTATCCTTATATGATATTAGTATCATTGGATTTTAAAAATAAGCACTTTTTTTCATCTTTGCAGAAAAGTATGTTTATTGAGCAAAAAAATACATGAGAAGTTCGAAAATTTGCAGTATCTTTGCAGCCGTAAAACAGAAAATAAACAATTAGCAATAAATTAATAACGATTGAACAATGAAGCAGCATGTTTTTAGGTTTATAATGATAGTTGTTGTGATGAGTTTGCTCGGGTCGTTAGACCTGAGTGCACAAATCAAAGGAAATAACATCGTAGTAACGGTGATACCTGACCACCAGGATTGGAATTATCGGGTAGGCGAGAAGGCAACCTTCACGGTGAATGTCCGCAAGAGTGGAACACTATTAGATAATGTAAATATTGATTACGAGGCTGGTCCGGTGATGTTTCCAGATGTGAAGAAAAGTACCATCCTCAAGGAAGGAACGATGAAATGGAATGGGGCGCTGAAGCAGCCGGGTTTCTATCGCTTCAAGGTTATCGCTCATGTGGATGGAAGAAACTACGAAGGACTCTGCACTGCAGGTTTTTCACCTGAGAAGATTCTTCCTTTCGCACAGGAACCGAAGGATTTCGATGCCTTCTGGAAAAAGGCGCTTGATGAGGCTCGCCAGAACGACCTCAATCCAACGATGGTTCTCCTGCCAGAGCGATGCACCAAGGACAAGAGAGTTTTTGAAATCAGTTATAACAACAATCGCTGGGGCTCTAAGATGTATGGTATCTTGAGCGTACCGGTGAAAGAAGGCAAGTATCCAGCCTTGCTTCGAGTTCCTGGTGCAGGTGTTCGTCCTTATTCGGGCGACACTTACACTGCACCTTCCGAGTGCATTGTCCTCGAAATAGGTATCCACGGAGTGCCTGTTACCATGGAGCAGAAGGTGTATGATGATCTTGCCAACGGTGAACTGAACGGTTATTGGGATACCAATCTCGAAAATCCTAACCGTAACTCTTATAAGAGAGTAGTAACTGGGGCCGTTCGTGCAGTTGATTTCATCGCCTCTCTCCCTCAGTGGAATGGCAAGACCATCGGCGTAACGGGTTCATCCCAGGGTGGATTCCTCTCCCTTGCTGTGGCAGCACTCGACAAGCGCATCACCTTCCTGGCTCCCGTACATGATGCTATGTGCGATTACGAGGCTGAAATTCACGGAGTTGCAGGCGGTTGGCCTCACTATTTCTATAAGGAAAATCAGGTTCTGGGAGCTGCATGGAAAGAGCAGAAACTTACGGAGTTAGAGAAAATGCGATTGGAAGGTGCCCGCTATTATGATGGCGCCAACTTCGCCCGTCGCATCACCTGCCCAGGCTGGTATAGCTTCGGATATAATGATGAGGTAGTTCCACCTACTTCTTCTTATGGATTATATAATAGTGTGAAGGCGCCAAAGACACTGAGTCTTTACCAGATGACCGGTCATTTCTGGTATCAGGAGCAGTGGGATGAATGGCAGGCTTGGATTGTTCAACAATTAACTAAATAAATTTATGTTCGGAAAAAGAATATTGATCAGTGCTGTTTGTCTGCTGGCGATGCAGGGAGCTATGGCACAGGTGGATGGTACCACTGGTGCTTCTGTTCAGGCTGCAGGTACATCTTGCAGTAAAGACAAAAAGGTTTGCTGCAAAACACCAGCTGAGCAACAGATAATTCGTCTGCAGAAATTATTAAACAAGGGTATTATGTTGGGGCATCAGGATGATCCGGTGTATGGTACTACTTGGAAATGGAATCAGGGAAAGAGTGATGTGCTTCTCACCACAGGCGATTACCCTGCCGTGATGGGCTTTGACCTCGGCAAGATAGAGCTGGACAGTAAGGAGAACCTCGATGGGGTTCCTTTTGATAGAATGCGCCAGGAGATTATCGCCCAGAACAAGCGAGGAGGTATCGTTACCCTGAGCTGGCATCCTTGGAATCCGGCAACAGGCGAGAATGCCTGGGATCCGAAGGGAGATGCTGTGGCTGCCGTACTCGATGGGGGAGCACAGCAGAAGAAGTTCGATGCCTGGCTCAAGAAAGTATCAGATTTCATCCTCTCGTTGAAAGATAAAAAAGGAAATCTCGTTCCCGTCATCTTCCGTCCATGGCATGAAATGAATGGCGGATGGTTCTGGTGGGGAGCCAACAGTTGTACACCTACACAATATAACCAGCTTTACGCAAAAACCTATCGCACACTTACTAAAAATGGATGTACAAATATCGTTTGGGCTTGGTCGCCTAACCTCGGAAGCGAGAAAACCGTTGAGGCTTTCCTGGAGCGTTATCCGGGCAATGACTTCGTGGATATGGTAGGCGTGGATGTTTATGAGTTTGACAACGATGATGCCAACTATCAGACCAATCTGAAGAATACCCTGGATGTAATGATGCAGGCTAACAAGAAAATCAACAGGATTCCTGCACTCACCGAGACAGGATGCCGTGGTATTTCGCAGAAGCAGAACTGGTTCACACAGGCTCTCTGGCCGGTACTTCAGAAGTATCAGTTGAGCTACGTTCTCTTCTGGCGAAATGCATGGGACAAGCCGCAGGAGGAAGCCTATCTCCCAGGTGTAGGCGATGGAGCCATCGTTGAGGACTTCAAGGCATTCAAGAAGGAAAAGAAAGTCCTCTTCGTCAAAGACATCAAGAAAGTTAAGTGAAGAACGAAGAGTGAAGAGTGAATAATTCAATAGTCTTTACTAATCATAAAGTTCAAAGTTTAAAGTTCAAAGTAAAAAATATTATGACAACATTTCAAGACAAAGTGAAAGCACTTCGCGCTCATCATGAGGAATTGCTGAGCCGCAAGAATGAACCAGTAGAGTGGGGAAACGGCATCTACGAGAAATATAAGAACCCAATCCTCACCGCAGAACATACTCCATTGGAGTGGCGTTACGACTTCGATGAGAAGAGCAACCCATATCTGATGCAGCGCATCATGATGAATGCTACACTGAACTCGGGTGCCATCAAGTGGAACGGCAAGTATCTACTTGTGGTACGTGTGGAGGGAGCCGACCGTAAGAGCTTCTTCGCTGTGGCTGAAAGCCCTAACGGTATCGACAACTTCCGTTTTTGGGATGAGCCTATCACCATGCCAGAGGATGTAATTCCTGCTACCAATATCTATGATATGCGACTCACCGCCCATGAGGATGGTTATATCTATGGCGTGTTCTGTGCTGAGCGTCATGATGATGACCAGCCAGGCGACCTGAGTGCAGCTACTGCTACTGCAGCCATCGCCCGTACCAAGGACTTGGTTAACTGGGAGCGTCTTCCTGATTTGAAGACCAAGAGTCAGCAGCGTAATGTGGTTCTCCACCCAGAGTTTGTTGATGGCAAGTATGCTTTCTATACCCGTCCACAGGATGGTTTCATCGATACAGGTTCAGGCGGCGGTATCGGTTGGGCACTCGTTGATGACATCACTCACGCCGAAATCACGGAAGAGAAGATCATCAATGCCCGTCATTACCACACCATCCAGGAGGTGAAGAATGGTGAGGGACCTCACCCAATCAAAACAGATAAGGGTTGGTTGCACCTGGCTCATGGCGTTCGTGGCTGTGCCAGTGGTCTCCGCTATGTGCTCTATATGTATATGACCTCTCTTGAGGATCCTACAGAAGTCATCGCAGAGCCAGGTGGATACCTCCTCGTACCAGAGGGCCCTGAGTATATTGGTGATGTGATGAACGTAGTGTTTGCCAACGGTTGGATTGCAGATGAGGATGGCAAGGTATTTATCTACTATGCTTCTTCTGATACACGCATGCACGTAGCTACCTCAACCATCGACCGTCTGGTAGACTACTGCATGAACACACCAAAGGATGACTATCGCACTCAGTTCTCTGTGGAGAAGATCAAGGCTTTGGTAGCAAAGAACAGACAGACATTAGGCAAATAATTTTTTATAGGTATAAAGATTGTAGGGATTCATGACTCTCGTACGTATTATATATGTACGAGGGATGAATCCCTTTTTTAAAGTTTATAGTTTATAGTTCAAAGTAAAACAATGGCTAGTATAAAAGAAAAAATTGCTTATGCGCTGGGTGATGCCGCTGCCGGCGGCATCGTATGGAAGGTGATGTCTATCGCCTTTCCGCTCTTCTTTACCAATGTCTTCGGACTCTCGTTTGCCGATGCTGCCGTATTGATGCTGGTGGCTCGTATGTTTGATGTGGTTACCGACCCGCTGATGGGTACCCTTGCCGACCGTACCCAGAGTCGCTTCGGCACCTATCGCCCTTGGCTCATCTATGGTGCCATTCCTTTCGGATTGATTTTCGCGCTCCTGCTCTATACCCCGGATTTTGGACCTGTGGGCAAGCGCATCTATGCCTACGCCCTCTATCTGCTGATGATGGCGGTTTATACCATGGTGAATGTGCCTTACGGTTCGCTGCTCGGTGTGATGACCGAGGACGATGACGAGAAGAATCAGTTCTCTTCCTTCCGCATGGTGGGAGCTTATGCGATGGGTTTCATCACCTTGCTCTCTTTTCCGTATCTTCAAGAAATGGTAGGCGGTACAGCTGCTCATCAGTATGCTGTTATCGGTGCTATCCTTGGTATTGCGGCAGCCGTGATGACCTTGGTTTGCGGTCTCCTTACCAAGGAACGCCTCAAGCCGAAGCGTGCCGAGAAGTTCTCTTTCCATCAGTTCTCCGACCTCGTTCACAACAAGGCTTGGCTTTATATGACAGCCATCGCCGTGTGTACCAATTTCTTCAATGGTTTCCGTTATGCTGTAGCCGGCTATATGTTCGATTACTGTCTGCATGGCAATGTAACTATCGAGGGATTGATTATCAACTATACCGTCTTCATGGCGTTTGGTGAGGTAACCTGTATGATTTTTGGCGGCGTATCGCCATGGTTCACCCGATTGGTGGGCAGCAAGCGAATGGCGTTCTTCTGGGCAGCAGCACTCTGTCTGGTCCTCTCGGTCATCTTCTTCTTCATCCCGATGGATCCATCTTATATCTGGGTGATGATAGTTATCGTTGTCCTTACTTCCATGGGTATCGGTATCTATTCACCATTGATGTGGTCTATGTATGCGGATGTAGCCGACTATCACACAGAGCATTTCGGAACATCAGCCACCGGACTCATCTTCTCTTCAGGAACCATGAGCCAGAAGTTTGGTACTGCCATCTCCGGTTCGCTCATCGCCCTCTTCCTGGGTTGGGCAGGTGCCAACATGATTACGGATAAGATGGGAAATACGATGATAGACCCAGCCAGTGTCACAGATTCTGTGCTCACCATGGTATGGTCCTTGTTCTCTATCTTCCCGGCAGTCATCGCCTTCCTGCTGATGGTGCTCTCCTGGAAGTTCCCTATCAGAAAGTAGACAGTGCCCGGGAATAAGTATCTCGGGAAGTAAATATTGATATTTAACTGATAATCACTATAGAACGAATATGGAAAATATGAAGGAAACCATGAAGGATGTGTTGGAAAACAACATCCTCAACTATTGGATAGAAAAAGTAACTGATGATGAGAATGGTGGCTTCTACGGACGAGTAGATGGCAACGACCAGGTTCATCCGGAAGCTGAAAAAGGTGCCGTAATGAATGCCCGCATCCTGTGGGCATTCTCGGCAGCCTACCGTGTACTCCAGAAACCAGAGTATCTGGAGGCTGCTACCCGCGCCAAGAACTATGTGCGCGACCATTTCCTCGACAAGGAATATGGCGGCATCTATTGGAGTGTGGATTACAAGGGAAATCCGCTTGATACCAAGAAACAGACCTATGCCATCGGTTTCGCCATCTATGGCTTCTCTGAGTATGCCCGTGCCACGGGCGATAAGGAGGCGCTCGATATTGCGATTTCCCTATATCACGACATTGAGAAGCATGCCTTTGATGCCAAGAACAATGGATATATTGAGGCGTTGACCCGTGAGTGGGAGCCTATCGCCGATATGCGTCTTTCTGATAAGGATGAGAACGGATCCCGCACGATGAACACTCATCTCCATATCATCGAACCCTATACCAATCTCTATCGTGTATGGAAGACTGATGAATTGGAAAAAAGTATCCGCAACCTGCTCAATATCTTCACCGATAAGCTTCTGAACAAGGAGACCTATCATCTTGACCTGTTCTTCAATGATGAGTGGCAGGGAAAAAGAAATATCGAAAGTTATGGTCATGACATTGAGGCTTCCTGGCTGCTTCATGAAACGGCACTGGTCTTGGGCGATAAGGAACTGCTGCGCAAGATAGAGCGCATCATCCGCAGAATAGCCGATGCTGCCGACGAGGGATTGCGCCCGGATGGAAGTATGGTGTATGAGCATTGGAAGGATGGGGATAAGTTTGATCTCCAGCGCCAGTGGTGGGTACAGTGTGAGAACATCATCGGTCACATCGATCTCTATCAGCATTTCCGCACCGAGGAAAATCTGCTGATAGCCATCACCTGTTGGAATTATGTGGCGAAGCATCTGTTGGATGCCAAGAACGGCGAGTGGCATTGGGCTATCCTGGAGGATGGTTCGGTGAATAAGGAAGATGATAAGGCTGGTTTCTGGAAATGTCCTTATCACAACAGTCGTATGTGTCTTGAACTCATAGAAAGAGATTATTGATAACCTTACTATCATCCATAAGCCCCCAGCCTGCTTGAAAAAGTAGGCTGGGGGCTTTTACTTAAAAATACCTGTCATTTCTGCAGCCATGCCAGATTCTTTATGTTCATCACATCAATAACTGAATCGGGAATATATTTACCCTTAAGGCTAAATATAATTACCCTTAAGGAAAAATATTTTTTGCCTTAAGGGTAAATATAAAAGCTTCTCTTGTTTTTTTTTGAATCTTCTTCGCCATTTTCTTTGGTTATTCCGAATAAATATTGTATTTTTGCAGCCATTGGAAATAAGTTAGTCTGAGGAACGCCTCAAGATAGAATTTAAAATGTAAATTATTCAATATAAATAATGTATATAGCAGTAGCAGGAAATATCGGTAGTGGCAAGACAACGCTCACCAAAATGCTTTCCAAACATTATGGTTGGAAACAGTATCTGGAACCCGTTGCCGAAAACCCATATATCGACGACTATTACAAGGATATCTCCCGATGGGCACTCAACATGGAGGTGTTCTACCTCAAGCAGCGATTCAAAAATCTGCTCGAGATTCAGCACAGTAAGGAAACCGTTATTCAGGACCGCACTATCTTCGAGGGAGTGTATGTCTTTGCCGCCAACAACAGGGCGATGGGACACATGGATGAGCGTGATTATGAAACCTACATGGAACTCTTCGAGTCGATGATGGAGGTGGTGAAGATGCCCGAACTCATGATTTATCTCCGCTCCTCCGTTCCCCATCTGGTGAAGAACATCCAGAAGCGAGGCAGAGACTATGAGCAGCGCATGCCTATCGACTACCTGGAAGGCATCAACCGCCTTTATGATGATTTCATTATGAATAAGTATAAGGGTAGGGTGCTGGTGGTAGAAGTGGATGACCTCGACTTCGAGCACAATCCCAAGCAGTTTGGCGATATCGTAGATAAGATTGACGCCAAGCTCTTCGGCCTCTTTTCCAAGGAAGAATAATCTTCTTAAGAGAATCATATTTACTAATCATAAAGTTCAAAGTTCAAAATTCAAAGTAAGAAAATGCATATAGCAATAGCTGGAAATATAGGTAGTGGCAAGACAACATTGACCAAGATGCTTGCCAAGCGATATGGTTGGAAGGCAAACTTCGAACCCGTGGATAATAACCCATACCTTGCCGATTACTACAAGGATATGGAACGATGGTCGTTTAATCTTCAGATTTATTTCTTGAACAAGCGATTCCACGACGTGGTGGAAATCTCACGCTCCGAACAGACCATCGTGCAAGACCGTACCATCTTCGAGGATGCTCGCATCTTCGCTCCCAACCTTCACGACATCGGTATGATGAGCGACCGGGATTTCGCCAACTACACCGACCTCTTCGACCTGATGATCAGTCTGGTGAAACTCCCCGACCTGATGATCTATATCAAAAGCAGCATCCCAACCCTCGTGAAGCACATCGAGAAGCGCGGAAGAGATTTTGAGAAAAGTATCCGCATCGACTACCTGCAAGGCCTGAACAACCGTTACGAAGAGTGGATTAAGAGCTATAAGGGACGCCTCATTATCGTAGATGGCGACAACCTGGAATTTGCCGATAATCCCGAAGACTTCCGCAAGATTACCGACCTGATAGATGCAGAATTATTTGGCTTTTTCAAGGAGTAGAGCAAGGAGGAAGCAAGTAGTAAAGCAAGTAGTAAGGCAAGTAGTAAAGCAAGTAATCTGACAAGTAGTTGAGTAAATAATGGGCTTTTTTTGCCCATTATTTAACATTTAACATTAAAAATTATATTCTTTCAGAAATATTTGCTACCTTTGCAACCGCTTAGAAGCATTAAATAAAATAACGTTATAACAATTTTTATGAACTTTACACTATTTATCACCGTTTTGCTGACGGCTGTAACCTTGGTAGTGGCTGCTTATGTCATTGCGAAGTTGATCGGTCCTCGTTCATACAATCCGGTAAAGGGTGAACCTTTTGAGTGCGGTATTCCGACACGTGGCAGCTCCTGGTTGCCATCACACATCGGCTACTATCTCTTCGCCATCCTTTTCCTGATGTTTGACATCGAGACAGTATTGCTTTACCCATGGGCAGTCGTAGTTAAGCAGTTTGGACCAATGGCTCTCGTGAGCATCGGGTTCTTCCTGTTGGTATTGGTATTTGGCCTTGCATACGCTTGGCGGAAAGGAGCATTGGAATGGAAGTAAACAAAAGAGCCTCTATCAAGAGTATTCCTTACGACGAGTTTAAGGACAATGATACCCTCGAAAAGATTGCGCAGGAGCTCAATGAGGGTGGTGCTAACGTGGTAGTCGGTTCGCTCGATGCTGCCATCAACTGGGGACGTAGTAATTCACTCTGGTCACTGACCTTCGGTACTTCTTGCTGTGGTATCGAGTTCATGGCTGTAGGTTGTGCACGCTACGACTTCTCCCGTTTCGGTTTCGAGGTTACCCGTAACTCTCCACGTCAGGCAGACTTGATCATGTGTGCTGGTACTATTACCAATAAGATGGCACCAGTGTTCAAGCGTTTGTATGATGAAATGGCTGAGCCTAAGTATGTTGTGGCTGTGGGTGGATGCGCCATCTCTGGCGGTCCGTTCAAGAAGAGCTACAATGTGGTTCGTGGTATCAGCGAGTTGGTTCCTGTGGATGTTTACATCCCTGGCTGTCCTCCACGCCCTGAGGCAATTCTTTACGGTATGATGCAGTTGCAGCGTAAGGTAAAGGTTGAGAAATTCTTCGGTGGTGCTAACCACAAGATGACTCAGGATGAGAAGGATCTCTCTATGAGCAAGGGCGGTCTCCGCGGCTTGAGCAACGAGAACCTCTCTGACAGCGAGAAGCTCGGCAACAAGGAGCCTATCATCGTAACAGAAGTACCTGAGGATTTCGACCCTCAGAAAGGTCTAACTGATTAATATAATAAGGTATAAGAACATGAAACTGAATAATATTGAATTGAGTTTTGATAATTTCGCCTCTGAAATGGCGAAGTTGAAGAACGAGAAGCATTTCGACTACCTTGTTACCATCATCGGTGAAGACTTCGGTGAGGAAGGTCTCGGATGTATCTATATTCTCGAGAATACTCAGACCAACGAGCGCTGCTCGGTAAAGACCATCGCCAAGAAGGTGGATGGCAGTGATGTGATTCCTACAGTTGTTAACCTTTGGAAGGTGGCTGACCTCCTGGAGCGTGAAGTCTTCGATTTCGTCGGCATCAAGTTCTTGGGTCACCCAGATATGCGCCGTCTTTTCCTCCGCACAGATTTCCAGGGCTATCCATTGCGCAAGGATTTCAATATGAGTCCTGAGGCAAACAAGTTCCCTTGCACTGATGAGCCAGAGGATGACTTCACCATGGAGTACTCCCTGAGCGAGGATGGCCACTTGGTTGCTACAGAGAAGCGTCGCTTCGACGAGGATGACTATGTTGTCAACATCGGTCCTAACCACCCATCTACCCATGGTGTGCTCCGTTTGCAGACCGTTATCGATGGTGAGACCGTGAAGCGCATCTATCCACACCTCGGTTATATTCACCGTGGTATCGAGAAGATGTGGGAGAGCATGACCTATCCACAGACATTGGCATTGACTGACCGTCTGAACTATCTTTCTGCGATGATGCACCGCCACGCTTTGGTAGGCGTTATCGAAGAGGCGATGGGTATTGAACTCTCAGACCGCATCCGCTACATCCGTACCATCATGGACGAGTTGCAGCGTATCGACTCTCACTTGCTCTATCTTGGCTGTACCGCACAGGACTTGGGTGCCTTGACCGCATTCCTCTACTGCATGCGCGACCGTGAGCACGTATTGAACGTCATGGAGGAGACCACTGGTGGCCGTCTGATCCAGAACTACTACCGTATCGGTGGCCTTCAGGCAGATATCGACCCTAACTTCGTTCAGAACGTGAAGACCCTCTGCAAGTATCTCCGTCCGATGATTCAGGAGTACCTCGACGTATTCGGCGACAACGTGATTACTCACAACCGTCTCGAAGGCGTAGGACCAATGAACCTTGAGGATTGTATCAACTATGCCGTAACCGGTCCTGCCGGCAGAGCATCAGGATGGAAGAACGATACCCGCAAGCGTCATCCATACGATATGTACGACAAGGTAGAGTGGAAGGAAATTACCCTTACCGGTTGTGATTCAATGGATCGTTACTATGTACACATCCAGGAGTTGTATCAGAGCTTGGACATCATCGAGCAGTTGATTGACAACATTCCAGAGGGTGAGTACTACATCAAGCAGAAGCCAATCATCAAGGTTCCAGAGGGACAGTGGTACTTCTCTGTAGAGGGTGCCAGCGGCGAGTTTGGTGTATATCTCGACTCAAAGGGTGACAAGAGTCCATACCGTATGAAGATGCGTCCGATGGGTCTCTCACTCACAGGAGCCTTGGATCCAATGCTTCGTGGACAGAAGATCGCCGACCTCATCACTACAGGTGCAGCAATCGATTTCGTAATCCCTGATATTGATAGATAATTATGTTTGATTTTAGTATAGTAACAACATTCATCGACAATCTGCTTCGCCAGACCTTGGGTCTGGGCGACTTCCTGTCGATTCTGATTGAGTGCGTGCTCGTGGGTATCTGTATTTTGACAGCATACGCCCTCATTGCTATCGTACTTATCTTCATGGAGCGTAAGGTGTGTGCCTACTTCCAGTGCCGTCTTGGCCCTATGCGTGTAGGTCCTTGGGGTATCTTCCAGGTATTCGCCGACGTGCTCAAGATGTTGATCAAGGAGATTTTCGCCGTGGATAGAGCCGACAAGCTGCTCTACTACATGGCACCATTCCTCGTGATCATTGCCTCTGTAGGTACTTTCTCATTCCTTCCATGGAACAAGGGAGCTCATATTCTTGATTTCAACGTAGGTGTATTCCTCATCACAGCCGTAAGTTCTATCGGCGTTTTGGGTGTGTTCCTCGCTGGTTGGGCATCTAACAACAAGTACTCTGTGGTTTCTGCCATGCGTGGTGCCGTACAGATGATTTCTTACGAGATGTCTCTCGGTCTCTGTCTGATTTCTGCAGTAATCCTCACCGGAACCATGCAGGTAAGCGGTATTGTAGAGGCTCAGACTGGTGCTTGGAACTGGTTGATTATCAAGGGTCATGTGCCAGCTATTCTGGCTTTCCTCGTATTCCTCGTAGCAGGTAATGCTGAGGCTAACCGTGGCCCTTTCGACTTGGCTGAGGCTGAGAGTGAGTTGACCGCAGGTTACCACACTGAGTATTCAGGTATGGGCTTCGGTTTCTACTACCTGGCTGAGTACCTCAACCTCTTCGTGATTTCTGGTATTGCTTCTACCGTATTCCTCGGTGGTTGGGCACCATTGAACATCGGTATCGAGGGCTTCGACAATCTGATGAACCTCATCCCAGGTTTCATCTGGTTCTTCGGTAAGACCTTTGCCGTGGTATGGCTCCTGATGTGGGTACGTTGGACATTCCCACGTCTGCGTATCGACCAGATTCTGAAGTTGGAGTGGAAGTATCTGATGCCATTGTCACTGGTCATCCTGATCTTGATGACAGTATGCGTAGCATTCGGATTCCACGGATAATCTTTAATACACAAAATTATAATAATAAGAAAGTATGTCTAACAATTCATATTTCGGCGGTATTGCAGCGGGTTTGAAGACCCTCGCTACTGGTATGAAGGTAACCATGAAGGAGTACTTCACACCAAAGAGCACAGAGCAGTATCCTGAGAACCGCAAGACTACACTCCACATCTCTCCACGTTTCCGTGGACGCCTGGTGTTCGTTCGTGATGAGAACGAGGCTTACAAGTGTGTGGGTTGTACATTGTGTGAGAAGTCATGCCCTAACGACACCATCAAGATCGTAACCGAGATGGTGGAGGACCCAGAGACAGGCAAGAAGAAGCGCAAGTTGGTGGATTACCAGTACGACTTGGGCGACTGCATGTTCTGCGAGCTCTGTGTCAACGCATGTAACTTCGGTGCAATCAAGTTTGTCAACGATTTCGAGAATGCAGTCTTCGACCGCAACAAGTTGGTGATGCACCTTGACAAGGAGGTTTATAAGGGCGGCAGCCTTCCAAACCTCATCGAGGGTGGTGCCCCATTGGAAATCGGTAAGTTTAACACCAAGACTAAGTAAGGAGGACTTTAGACAATGATAACAGCAAATTTATTCATGTTCGTCATCTTGGCAGTAGTCATCCTTGGCTCAGCCATCATGTGCGTAGCTACCAAGCGTATCATGCGTGCGGCAACCTTCCTGTTGTTCGTGCTCTTCGGTATTGCAGGTATGTTCTTCCTGCTCGACTATACCTATCTGGGTGCAGCTCAGATTTCCGTATATGCGGGCGGTATTACCATCCTCTACGTCTTCGCCATCCAGTTGGTATCTAAGCGTACCCTCCAGGGACTTCTGGAGCACATGAAGGGTAGCAAGGTATTGGGTCGCGCACTCGTCTGCCTCGTAGGTTTCGTAACCCTGGCAGTCATCGTGTTGAAGAATCACTTTATTGATATGGCTGCATCTGTAGCCGACACCGAGGTGCCAATGGACCAGGTAGGTTCTGCACTGGTAGGTGCTGACAAGTATGGCTATGTATTGCCATTCGAGTTTATCTCTGTATTCCTGTTGGCATGTATCATCGGTGGTATCTTAATCGCAAGAAAGGAGGATAAGAAATGATTCCAGTACAATATTTCTTCGTGCTCTCAGCACTCTTGTTCTTCATCGGAGTCTATGGCTTCTGTACACGCCGTAACCTCGTTGCCATGCTCATCTCCATCGAGCTTGTATTGAATGCAGCCGACCTGAACTTCGCTGTGTTCAACCGCATCCTCTTCCCAGGACAGTTGGAAGGTTTCTTCTTCACATTGTTCTCTATCGGAGTAGCAGCAGCCGAGACAGCCGTAGCGCTCGCTATTATTATCAACGTTTACCGCAACTATCACAGTGACCAGGTGAACAGTATTGAAAACATGAAATTCTAAAAGACAATGGAATACAATTATGCATTTTTGATACTTCTTCTGCCATTCCTGAGCTTCCTGGTTCTGGGACTTGTGGGTATGAAGATGAAAAGACCGGTAGCAGCACTCATCGGTACCGTATTGATGGGCTGTGTATTCGCGATGTCTGTCTATACAGCATACGAGTACTTCTTTGCAGTGGGTCGCGATGCCTCAACAGGTATGTACCCAACTGTTACCGTATTTAATTTCACATGGTTGAAGTTTACTGAGTTGCTCACCTTCAACATCGGTTTCCGCCTGAGCCCAATCTCCGTATTGATGCTCATCGTGATTACCACCGTCAGCTTCATGGTTCACATCTACAGTTTCGGCTATATGGCAGAGCGTGATGAGAACTACAAGGTTGAGGAATATGAGAAGGGTATGCAGCGTTTCTACGCTTACCTGAGCCTCTTCACCATGTCAATGTTGGGCTTGGTAGTAGCTACCAACATCTTCCAGATGTATCTTTTCTGGGAGTTGGTGGGTGTGTGCTCATACCTGCTCATCGGTTTCTACTATCCAAAGCATGCTGCAGTTCATGCCAGCAAGAAGGCGTTCATCGTTACCCGTTTCGCTGACCTCTTCTTCTTGATCGGTATCCTGTTCTACAGCTTCTACGTAGGAACCTTCAACTACGACTTGAATGCTCAGCCAGAGTTGAACTCTGCTTTGGCAGGTGCAGCTTGGGTAATGCCAACAGCGTTGTTCCTCATGTTCATCGGTGGTGCCGGTAAGAGTGCGATGTTCCCATTGCATATTTGGTTGCCAGATGCGATGGAGGGTCCAACACCTGTTTCTGCGTTGATCCACGCTGCTACCATGGTTGTAGCCGGTGTTTATCAGGTAGCCAGCCTCTTCCCAATCTGGGTACAGTATGCTCCTGAGGCTTTGCATTATGTAGCTTACATCGCAGCCTTCACTGCATTCTATGCAGCAGCAGTAGCTTGCTGCCAGCGTGATATCAAGCGTGGTCTGGCTTTCTCTACTATTTCTCAGATTGCCTACATGCTCGTAGCTCTCGGCGTTTGCTTCGCAGTAGATAACCACCACGGTGGTTTGGGTTACATGGCTGGTATCTTCCACTTGTTTACCCACGCTATGTTCAAGGCATTGCTCTTCCTCTGCTCTGGTGCCATCATCGTCATCATCGGCAGCAACTTCAAGGATTACATGGGCGGTTTGCACAAGTACATGCCTATTACCAACATCTGCTTCCTCATCGGTTGCTTGGCGATTGCAGGTATTCCTCCATTCGCAGGTTTCTGGTCAAAGGATGAGATTATCTCAGCATGCTTCCAGTTCTCTCCATTCATGGGCTGGTTCATGACAGTGGTAGCCGGTATGACCGCATTCTACATGTTCCGTCTCTACTACGTAATCTTCTGGGGACAGAGCTACTATGAGCTGGATCCAGAGAACCGTCGCAAGCCACAGGAGGTTCCTTTCGTGATGTGGGGTCCATTGGTATTCCTCGCCATCATCTCTTGCCTCTGCGGTTTGATTCCATTCGGTCACTTCGTATCTGCTACAGGTCAGAGCTACGATATCCATATCGACATGAGCGTGGCAACTACATCTGTGATTGTTGCAATCATCGGTATCGGTCTGGCTACTTACATGTATGCTCCTAAGAAGACTCCATTGGCAGATGCTTTGGCTAAGAAGATGCCTAAGTTGCACAAGGCAGCCTTGAATCGTTTCTATATCGACGATGCTTGGCAGTTCTTCACCCACAAGATTGTCTTCGGTTGCTTCTCAAAGCCAATCGCATGGTTCGACCGTCACGTTATCGATGGTACCTTCAACTTCATGGCTTGGGGTACACAGGAGGCAGGCGAGACCATCCGCCCATGGCAGAGTGGTGATGTTCGCAGCTATGCTATCTGGTTCCTCACCGGTACCGTGGCATTGACATTGTGCCTGCTCGCACTTCTTTAATGAAAGTCTCACAATTAAGTAAATAGAAAAGAAATGAATTTAAGTATATTCGTCATAGTACCACTCCTGATGTTGCTCGGCCTCTGGTTGGCACGCAACGACAAGCAGGTTCGTGGTGTGATGGTAGCCGGTGCCAGCGTACTGCTCGCACTCTCCATCTATTTGGTGTTTGCATTTCTCGAAGCTCGTGAGACAATGCCAGCCGACCAAGCTCCGATGCTCTTCACCTACTGTGTGCCTTGGTTTGAGCCATTGCACATTAACTATTCACTCGGTGTGGATGGTATTTCAGTGGTGATGATTCTCTTGACATCCATCATCGTGTTCACCGGAACATTTGCCTCTTGGCAGATGGAGCCAATGAAGAAGGAATACTTCCTCTGGTTCACCCTCTTGAGCATCGGTGTATATGGCTTCTTCATCTCTATCGACATGTTCACCATGTTCATGTTCTACGAGGTAGCGCTGATTCCAATGTACCTCCTCATCGGTGTATGGGGTAGTGGTGCAAAGGAGTATTCAGCCATGAAGTTGACTTTGATGTTGATGGGTGGTTCAGCCCTTTTGGTTATCGGTATCCTGGGAATCTACTTCTACAGTGGTGCTCAGACCTTCGAAATCCTCGATATCGCTCACCATACCAATGGTGCTCATGCGATTCCAGAGAGCGTGCAGAACGTGTTCTTCCCATTGCTCTTCATCGGTTTCGGTATTCTTGGTGCCCTGTTCCCATTCCACACATGGTCTCCTGATGGTCACGCAAGTGCGCCAACAGCCGTATCTATGTTGCACGCCGGTGTATTGATGAAGCTTGGTGGTTACGGTTGCTTCCGCATCGCCATGTTCCTCTTGCCAGCTGCTACTCACGGATTCTGGATCAAGGTGTTCCTCGTGCTGACTACCATCTCTATCGTATATGGTGCTTTGTCAGCTTGTGTACAGACCGACTTGAAGTACATCAACGCTTACTCATCAGTATCTCACTGTGGTATGGTGCTCTTCGCTCTCTGTATGATGACCGAGACAGCCGCTACTGGTGCAATCCTCCAGATGTTGTCTCACGGTTTGATGACCGCCCTCTTCTTCGCCGTTATCGGTATGATTTACCATCAGGCTGGTACACGTGACGTACGTTACCTGGGTGGTTTGATGAAGATTATCCCATTCCTCTCAGTAGGTTATGCAGTAGCTGGTTTGGCTAACCTCGGTTTGCCAGGTTTCTCAGGTTTCGTAGCCGAGATGACCATCTTCGTAGGTTCATTCCAGAATGCAGATACATTCCATCGTGTATGTACCATCATCGCATGTACCTCAATCGTAGTAACAGCGGTTTACATCTTGCGTTGTGTTGGTAAGATCCTTTATCAGAAGGTTCCTAATCCAAAGTTGGAGAAGCTTCACGATGCTACCTGGGACGAGCGTATCGCTGTAGCAGGTCTGATTGCCTGCGTTGCAGGTCTCGGTATGTTCCCACTCTGGGCAGAGGAGATTATCATGGACGCCGTAGGTCCTATCTTTAGTGTAATCATGTAATAAATATCAGAAGAAATGAATTACAGTCAATTTTTAAATATGATTCCAGAAGCTACCTTGATGATAGTTCTGTTGATCACTTTCATTGCTGACTTCTGCAGTTCCAAGAGCGCAGACCGTAAGTGGTTCAATCCTCTGGTATGTCTCTTGATGGTGGCTCACATCGCCTTCAACATCTTCCCTACAGAAGCCTCAGAGGCATTTGGCGGCATGTACACCACTGGTCCTGCTGCCGGTGTGTTGAAGACTATCCTGGCTCTGGGTACCCTCATCGTGATGGTACAGGCTAAGGAGTGGTTGAGCCGTAAGGACACAGCCTTCAAGGAGGGTGAGTTCTATATGTTGATTATCTCTACCTTGCTGGGTATGAACATGATGGTAAGTGCCAACCACTTCCTCCTGTTCTTCCTCGGTCTCGAAATGGCATCTGTGCCAATGGCCTGCTTGGTAGCCTTTGATAAGTACCGTCACAATTCTGCTGAGGCAGGTGCTAAGTTCGTTTTGACCGCTACTTTCTCTAGTGGTGTGATGATCTATGGTATTTCTCTGCTCTATGCAGCTTGCGGAACCTTGTACTTCAACGATATGGCTCATGTGATTTCAGCATCACCATTGACCATTGCCGGTATGGTATTCTTCTTCAGTGGTCTGGGCTTCAAGATTTCCTTGGTTCCATTCCACTTCTGGACAGCCGATTCATACCAGGGTGCACCAACTACTGTTACTGGTTATCTGTCAGTAGTTTCTAAGGGTGCTGCAGCGTTCACACTCTGCGCCATCCTGATGAAGGTGTTCCAGCCAATGGTAGAGTACTGGACCGTGTTGCTTTACATCGTGATTGTACTTTCTATCACTATCGCCAACCTGTTTGCCATCCGTCAGAGCGACCTGAAGCGTTTCATGGCATTCTCTTCTATCTCTCAGGCAGGTTACATTATGTTGGCTGTGGTAGGTAACTCAGCGATGAGCGTGAGCGCCCTGACCTACTATGTATTGATTTATGTAGTAGCCAACCTGAGCGTCTTCACCATCATCTCATCTATTGAGGAGCACAACAACGGTACTGTTCAGATGGACAGCTACAATGGTTTGTACAAGACCAACCCACGTCTGGCGTTCCTGATGACTTTGGCATTGTTCTCATTGGGTGGTATTCCTCCATTTGCCGGAATGTTCTCGAAGTTCTTCGTGTTCATGGCAGCGGTTGGAACTCACGACATCCACACCACATTGGGCGCCTGGGCTTACGGTGTAGTATTCATCGCATTGGTAAACACTGTTATCAGCTTGTACTACTACCTGCTCATCGTGAAGGCAATGTTCATCAAGCACAGCGATAATCCGCTTCCTACATTCCAGAGCGCATGCTCAACCAAGTTGGCGCTTGCTATCTGCACAGTAGGTATCGTAGCATTCGGTATTTGCTCATTCGTCTTCGACTGGATTTCAGTGGCAGTGAATGCGTAAAGATTCAATAAATTAGAAAAATCCCAGTAATCGTCAAAGATTGCTGGGATTTTTTTTTGTTTTATCTAAAATTTGCAGTAACTTTGCACCCGAGTAGGCATTGTGCCTCCTCTATAAATTATTAATTGTAAATTATAAATTATAAATTTAAAATGGATAAGTTACCAATGAATGATGTTCCGATGCTGGTAAGCGCCATCAACTTCCTGCTTCGTGACCACGAGTTTGATACACTCGATGAAATCTGTAATCACTTTAACGTGAACCGTGCGGCATTAGAGGCGAAAATGGCTACCCAAGGCTTTGAGTGGTCAGAGCAGCAGAATAAATTCTGGTAAAGAGCACCCTTTCAACTATAAAGAGTGCCCTATAAACTATAAACTATCAACTATTAGTAGTAAATTATAAATTATAAATTAATTATGAATCCTCCTCGACCCTTGTGGAAGTCTGTACAAGACTATGTAATGATTGCGATAGGAATGATTTCCTACGCCATTGGATGGAACGTATTCCTCTTGCCTACCAATGTGACGGCAAGCGGATTGCCAGGTATTTCCAGTATCATCTATTGGGCAACCGGTTGCCCTGTGCAAATCCCATATTTCATCGCCAACGCCACCTTATTAATATGTGCGTTCAAGATTTTGGGAGCTAAGTTCTGTGTCAAGACCGTTTATGCCGTTATCGTGGTAACCGCCTTGACCTCCTTCTTCTCCAGTCGTTTAGGCGATATTCATCTCTTGGAAAACCAACCTTTATGGGCTGCTTTCCTGGGTGCCGTTTTCTGCGGCTGCGGAATCGGACTCGGTTTCTCTGTTGGTGGAAGTACGGGTGGTACGGATATCATTGCCGCCATTGTCAACAAGTATCGCGACATTTCCTTAGGTAGAGTGATTATGATATGCGACATCTTCATCATCAGTTCCAGCTATCTGGTGGTTCACGATTGGGAGAAAGTGTTATATGGTTATGTGGTTCTTTGCGTTCAGGCATTCTGCATCGACCAGGTGGTGAACAGTCGCCGTAGAAGTGTACAGTTCTTCATCATTTCGCAGAAGTATGAGGAGATAGGCAAGCGCATCAACGTGGATGCTGATAGAGGAGTAACGGTGGTGAACGCCAGCGGTTTCTATTCCGGTCAGGATGTGAAGATGCTCTTCGTGCTTGCCAAGCAGCGCCAGGCTCCAGCCATTTTCCGCCTTATCAGCGAGATAGACCCGAATGCTTTTGTCAGTCAGAGTGCCGTGATCGGTGTTTATGGCGAAGGCTTTGATAAGATTAAGTACAAGGCTAAGAAGGAACATGGAGTATAGGCTTCATGGATAAAATAACTCCGTTTCAATTTCGTGTATGAATATTTGTAAAGTACACGGAATTGAAACGGAGTTTTTTTTTCTATCTTTTTTTCGCTTTATTTCTTCAGCATCTGTGCCAGAAACTTGCTGGTGTAGCCTACGCCGCTTTTCACCATGTCTTCCGGTGTTCCGGCAAAGAGGAGCTTTCCGCCACCTCGTCCGCCTTCCGGACCCATATCAATCAGCCAGTCGGCAAGTTTTATCACATCCAGGTTGTGCTCGATGATGATGACCGTGTTGCCTCTATCTACTAACTTCTGAAGCACATCCATCAGCATGCGGATGTCTTCGAAATGCAGTCCGGTGGTTGGCTCATCCAGGATATAGAGCGTCTGACCCGTATCTCGCTTCGAAAGCTCGGTGGCGAGTTTTACTCTTTGGCTCTCTCCGCCCGAAAGGGTAGTGGAACTCTGACCTAGTTTTATATATCCCAAGCCCACACTCTGCAAAGCCTTGATCTTGTTGAGAATCTGAGGCACGTTCTCGAAGAACTCCACAGCCTGGTTGATGGTCATATCCAGCACGTCGGCAATGCTCTTTCCCTTATATCTCACCTCCAGGGTTTCACGGTTGTAACGCTTGCCGTGGCAAACCTCGCAAGGCACATACACATTCGGCAGGAAATTCATTTCGATGGTCTTGTAGCCGTTGCCCTTGCATTCGTCGCATCTTCCACCCTTCACGTTAAAGGAGAAGCGAGCCGGCTTGTAGCCTCGAATCTTCGCCTCAGGGAGTCCTACGAAGAGGGTTCGGATATCGGCGAAGACTCCAGTGTAGGTGGCAGGATTGCTTCTCGGAGTTCTGCCTATCGGACTCTGGTCTACATTCACCACCTTGTCTATCAGGTCGATGCCCTCGATGCTGTCGTATGGCATCGGCTTCTTCAAGCTGCGATAGAAATGCTGCGAGAGAATCGGCTGCAGGGTCTCGTTGACCAGGGTTGATTTTCCCGAACCGCTCACACCCGTTACCACGATGAGCTTGCCCAATGGGAATTCCACATCCACATTCTTCAGGTTGTTACCCCTGGCACCGTGGATGGTGATGCTCTTGCCGTTGCCTTCGCGTCGTTTTTCCGGAACCTTTATCGCCATCTTGCCGTTCAGATACTGGGCGGTGATGGTGTCGGTCTTCAGCATTTCTGCCGGAGTTCCCTGGAAGACAACCTCGCCTCCCTTTCTGCCTGCCTTCGGACCGATGTCGATAATCCAGTCGGCGGCACGCATCATGTCTTCATCGTGTTCCACCACGATCACCGTGTTGCCCAGGTCGCGAAGTTCCTTGAGGCTTTTCAGAAGTCGCTCGTTGTCGCGCTGGTGCAAGCCGATGCTAGGCTCGTCGAGGATATAGAGTACATTGACCAGCTGACTGCCAATCTGAGTAGCGAGGCGGATGCGCTGACTCTCACCGCCCGAGAGCGAAGCCGACTGGCGGTTGAGCGAGAGATAAACCAATCCCACGTCGAGAAGGAAGTTGACACGGGTGTGCAGTTCCTTGATGATTTCGTGCGCCACCTTCGCCTTCATGGCAGGCAGATGCTCTTCCACCTGTTCGAGCCACGAGCGGAGTTCGGTGATGTCGAGGCTTGCCACCTCAGAGATGTTCTTGCCCCAGATGCGGAAGGCGAGCGACTCCTTCTTGAGTCGCAGACCGTGGCATTCCGGGCAGTCTACGGTAGAGACAAACTGGTCGGCCCATTTCTTTCCGGCGGAGCTCTCATCGTCTTCCATCACCTTCTGCAGGTAATCCACCACGCCATCGTAGGCGCAGAAATAATCCGAAGAAGTATCCACCTTCTCCTTGGCAATCTTCACGTTTTCCAGACAGCCATAGAGGATTTCCTGCATGGCATCTTCGGGAATCTCGCAGATAGGCGTCTTCAGTTTCAGGTCGTATTTCGCCAGCAGTGCCTCAATCTGCCAGAAAATCATCTGGTTCTTGTATTTTCCCAATGGCACGATACCGCCTTCGTAGATGCTGAGCTCATCATCCGGAATCACCTTCTTGAGGTCGATTTCGCCCACCTTTCCCAGTCCCTTGCAATGCGGACAGGCTCCTTCTGGGGAGTTGAAGGAAAACATGTTTGGCGCCGGGTCCTGATAGGCGATTCCGGTAACGGGGTCCATCAGTCGCTTGGAGAAGTTTTTGCCCTCTGTAGCGCCTTTTTCGATAACCATCACCATTCCGTCGCCCAGTTTCATCGCCGTAGCCACACTCTTGCGGATGCGTTCCTCGTCGTTTTCCTTCACCACGAGCTTGTCAACCACCGCCTCGATGTTGTGGTTCTTGTATCGGTCGATTTTCATACCTCTTTCTATCTCCCTGATTTCGCCGTCGATGCGCACGTAGAGGTAGCCCTTGCGGCGCAATCCCTCGAAGAGTTCACGATAGTGACCCTTGCGCATGCGCACGAGTGGGGCGAGGAGGAAGATGGCCTTGCCCTCGTATTCATCGAGGATAAGGTCGATGACCTGCTCTTCCGTATATTTCACCATCTCCTTGCCGCTCTGGTAGCTGTAGGCCGTTCCGGCACGTGCGAAGAGCAGGCGCAGGTAATCGTAAATCTCGGTGGTGGTGCCCACGGTGGAGCGCGGGTTCTTGTTGGTGGTCTTCTGCTCGATGCTGATCACAGGGCTCAAGCCTGTAATCTTGTCCACGTCAGGGCGCTCCATGTTGCCCAGAAAATTGCGGGCGTAAGCTGAAAAGGTTTCGATGTATCTGCGCTGACCTTCGGCGAAGATGGTGTCGAAAGCCAGCGAAGACTTGCCCGATCCAGAGAGACCGGTTATCACGGTGAGGGAGTCGCGCGGAATCTCTACATCAATGTTCTTGAGATTGTGAACTCGTGCGCCCCATACATTTATTTTTTCTTCTGAAATCATGCTCTTATCTTTCTTCTGAAATGAAACTTCATTGCTGAAATCAAATCATTGTCCTGAATTGTTTTGTGTTTCTGTGAATCCGCGCAGCAGATTTACATCTTTCTTGATGTTATACGTCTTGCCGTCGGCACCCTTTGCCTTGACGAGGCAGAAATAGACGCCATCCTTCACCGGCTTGCCCTTGTAGGTGCCGTCCCATCCTTCGGCAGGATGGGTCCACTCGAAGAGTTTCTGTCCCCATCGGTTGAAGATGTAGCCATGAAAGTCGGTGATGCTCTGGTAGCCGTCCTTCGCCTTGTAGATGTCGTTGATGCCGTCGCCGTTGGGGCTGAAGGCATTCGGCATGAGCAGCACGCTCTCTGAGATGGAGAGGGTGAAGGGACTCTCCTCGTTGGTTGTCTCTATCTCCAGTTCGCCTTGGGTAAACTTGGCGTAGAGCACCACGCGGATGCTTCCCGACTCGGTGAAGTCGAAGTCGGTGTTCTCCTCATACCTTATTATATATGGCTCCTGAGCCGCGTCTTTGTAGAACCTCCATTCGTAGTAGGCGTCCCATCCCGCATAGTCGGCAGGGTGCGCTTCAAAGGTGGCATGAACTGGTGCCGAACCGCTGTAGGATTCGTCGGTGGTGGTTTCGCCGTCAGGCCCCGTGAAGGCAGCGGTAGGCGTTGCCGATGGATAAACATCATCGGCATGAATGTGCCCAAAAACGAGCAACATGATGCAAAGTATCGTTATTTTTAGTCTCATTTTACAAATAATTTGTGCAAAGATAATAAAAAGCTTAGAGATTTTGGGCTAGATGCGAGATTTTTTGTATTTTTGCAGGTGAAAAGTTGAATTATTGCCGTGAAAGGCATGATTTCTGAAGATATTAACATTAAATTTGGAACGATTATGAGAAGAAGTATGAGATATTTCTTGATGATTGTGGGATTGACTTTGAGTATGGGTGTTTTCGCCCAGACCACCAAATGGCGTGACATTTATACGGTGAAGAAGAAGGATACGGTGTTTGGCATTGCCAACAAGTACGGACTGTCTTTGCCGGAACTGATGGAGGCGAATCCGGAGATGAAACAGGAGGGCTACGTCTTGCAGAAGGGTGCCACCCTGTTTATTCCTTATGAGAAGGATTTGAAGAAGAACCAGGAGAAAGCGGGGAATGCTGCCGGGGCTTCGGCTGCTGCCGCAACTGCGGGCACGGGGGCTTTAGCGCCTGCCAAGAGTGCTGCTGCGCCTGCCGTGGTGAGCAACGCCGTGAAGATTGGCGTGATGTTGCCTTTGCACGATGTGGATGGCGACGGAAAGAGAATGGTGGAGTATTACCGCGGACTGCTGATGGCTTGCGATGAGTTGAAGCAGAAGGGAATCTCTACCGATGTTCATGCCTGGAACGTGCCGATAGATGCGGATATCCGTACCACCCTGCTGCAGGAAGGTGCCGACAAGTGCGACATCATCTTCGGTCCGCTCTATACCAAGCAGGTGGCTCCGCTGACGGGCTTCTGCAAGACCTACGGCATCAAACTGGTGATTCCGTTCTCCATCAATGGGGATGACGTGGAGCGCAACAAGGAGATTTTCCAGGTTTACCAGAGTCAGGAGACGCTGAACGAATCCACCATCCAGGCTTTCCTGAAGCGATTCACCAATGTGCATCCTATCTTCGTAGATTGCAACGACTCTACATCGAGAAAGGGTGTCTTCACCTACGGACTCCGCAAGGAGCTGGAGAAGAGAAACATCAACTATAGCATCACCAACGTGAATTCCAGCATCGACCAGTTTGCCAAGGCTTTCCTGCCTAGCAAGCAGAATGTGGTTATCCTGAACACGGGCCGCTCACCACAGTTGACGGCGGTGCTCAACAAGCTGGATGAATTCGACAGCAAGTATCCGGGAGCAGCCATCTCGCTTTTCGGTTACACCGAATGGCTGATGTACGCCAAGTACAACTTGGAGCGATTCTATAAGTATGATACTTATATCCCTTCCACCTTCTATTATAATGCCAGCTCGGCAAAGACGCAGAGTTTGGAGAAGAATTATGCAGCCTGGTTCCATCAGCCGATGATGATAGCCCAGCCACGTTTCGCCATCACGGGCTACGACCACGGCATGTTCTTTATCCAGGGATTGAAGAAGCAGGGTGCCAGCTTCAACGGGGATGGCCAGCAGGTGAATTATCAGCCTGTTCAGACTCCTCTGCATTTCGTGAAGACCAGCAGGGGCGGATACAGAAACAAGAGCTTCCAGCTGATTCACTATACCTTCAATCATCAGATAGAGGCGATTAAGTACTAGTTTATAGTTTACAATTTATAGTTTACAATTTATAGTTTATAGTTTTGAGTTGATAATGAATAGATATTTTGGGCTGCTGGTTCTGTTGCTGGCTTTCGGAATCCCGGTTTCGGCACAGATAGGAGAACATCGCAACGACTTTAGCATCGGATTCAACGGCGGATACGTGATGAGTTCGGTGGGCTTCGAACCGGATGTGCAGCAGAAACAGCACGGGGGAATCACCGGAGGACTCTCGCTGAAATATACCTGCGAGAAATACTTCAAGACCATCTGCTCCATCTACGCCGAGGTGAACTACGCCCAGGTGGGATGGAAGGAAGATATCCTCGATATCGACAACCAGCCCGTGATTATCACGGATACGAAGCAGGCGATGGCCTACAGCCGCACCATCAACTATATCCAGGTGCCAGTGTTTGCCCATCTGGCATGGGGTAGAGAGGAGAGGGGATTGAACATCTTCGTGAATGCCGGTCCGCAATTCGGATTCTATCTGAGCGATTCGAAAGATACCAACTTCGACGTGAAGAACATGCCGAAGACGGATAACGACCGCGTAAGTCCCGTGGTGGCGCAGGATACCATGGCCATCAAGAACAAGTTGGATTACGGCATTGCCCTGGGCTTGGGTGCTGAATACAGCATCCCGAAGGTGGGACACTTCCTTGCCGAGGCGCGCTACTACTACGGATTGGGCAATATCTACGGTGCGTCGAAGCGTGATTACTTCGGAAAGAGTAACTACGGACAGATAGTATTGAAACTCTCTTATCTCTTCGATATTACAAGAACGAAGAACGTTAGGAGAAAGTAGTTTACAGTTAATAGTTTATAGTTAATAGTTTATAGTTAATAATTAATAGAAAATAGAAATTAGTGATAATCAAATTATCATTTATGTTTTGAAACGATGAGTACAACAGAAAAAATTCAGATGAAATTGAGCGACTCGAAGTCAGCTCGCTGGACCGCCCTCTTCATTGTGAGCGTCACGATGATGTTCGGTTACTTTTTTACAGATGTAATGTCTCCGCTGGAGCCACTCTTGACAGCAGCCAAGGGGGCAGAGAATGGCCTCGGACTCGGATGGAGTTCGGATGAATACGGCTTCTTCTCTGGAGCCTACGGATACTTTAATGTGTTCCTCCTGCTCCTCTTCTTTGGTGGACTCATTCTCGATAAGTTCGGCATCCGTTTTACGGGTATCCTCTCTACCGTCCTGATGTTTGGTGGAGCCTTGTTGAAGTGGTACGCAGTGGGGCATGAGTTTGCCGGATCAATGACAGTGCCATTCTTTGGTACTTATAGTACACAGGTAGTCATCGCTGCTCTTGGCTTCGCCATCTATGGCGTGGGCTGTGAGATATGCGGTATTACCGTGAGCAAGGTTATTGTGAAATGGTTTACGGGTCATGAGCTGGCTCTGGCAATGGGCGTGCAGGTGGCTACGGCTCGTTTGGGAACAGCCGCTGCCCTGGGTGCTTCTCTTCCTTTTGCCAAGGCAATGGGCGGCGTATCTGCTTCTATTGGCTTGGGTGCAGCCTTGCTTTGTGCCGGTGTGCTGGTCTATCTGGTTTATTGCGCAATGGATAAGAAGGAGGATGCTTCAGCAGCTGCTGCGGCTACTGAACCGGAAGAAGGATTCAAGTTCTCCGACCTGGGTGGACTTTTCAAGACAACAGGTTTCTGGTATGTAGCATTCCTTTGCCTGATGTTCTATGCAGGTGTATTCCCATTCCTGAAGTTTGCCACCAAGCTGATGATTTTCAAGTATGGTGTTGATGCTAATATGGCAGGTCTGATTCCTGCGATGTTGCCATTCGGTACCATCTTCCTCACTCCGCTCTTCGGCAGCGTATACGACAAGTATGGCAAGGGTGCCACGCTGATGATTATCGGCAGTTGCCTCCTTACTCTGGTACACGTAGTCTTTGCCCTGCCACTCAACTCATGGGTGCTTGCCATTGTGATGATGCTCATCCTGGGCATTGCCTTCGGATTGGTGCCTTCTGCCATGTGGCCATCCGTGCCAAAGATCATCCCAATGAAACTCTTAGGAACTGCATACGCACTTATCTTCTATATTCAGAATATCGGACTGGCTCTTATTCCGGTATGGATTGGTAAGGTGAACCAGGCAAACACGGGTGCTGATGGTGTAATCGACTATACTGAGACGATGACCATCTTTGCAGCCTTCGGCGTGATTGCCATCGTCATCTCCTTCCTTCTCCTCCTGGAAGACAAGCGCAAGGGCTATGGCCTGCAGCAGCCTAATGTGAAGAAATAAATGAAGTGAAGAGTGAAGAACGGAGAGTGAAGAATTCGTTTGCTTTTCGTTCTTCAGAATCTCTGAAAGTATAATTCTATAAAAGAAAGGAACAACCATGAACCCTACAGCTGAATCATTGATTAAGGACTATGCTGACCCTATAGAGCAGCAGGAGATAGACAAGTTTATCTGTTCGGAAATGGGCAGACAGATTCACCGATACATTAAAGGAATGTCGGGAACTAAACAAGCTATGCTCAAGTTTGAGGAAAGATTGGCAAGCCTCTCTGTTCCGGAGAAGGAGAAGGCGATTGCCAAGTATATCGATTTGAACCGAAAGGCATTGGACGGTTTGGACTTGAAGATGATTTTGGTTCGTTCGGTGGCAAACTATTGCGATACGTTCCAGTATATGCTGGACTTCGTGAACGACAAGCGCAAGATGGTGTTCTACTATCATCGCCTGAAGGAGAAGTACATCCGTTATCACGAGGTGTTCGAGGAGAACGGCAAGTTTGGCATGAAAGACCATCAGGGCAACGTGATGCTTCAGCCCGTGTATGATTTTCTCCGCACGTGCTACATCTACAATGATGACCTGAGCATCATGCCGGTAATAGCCGAGAAGAATGGCAAGATGGGATTGGTCATGCCAGACGGCAAGGACACCATCGTAGCCGATTTCCTCTATGATGAAATCTGTCTCAGAGATGAGTATCCTTATTTCGAGGCAGTGAGAGACGGAATAAGCGGCTTGATAGATAAGAATGGAAACTTTGTGAATAGTTAATAGTTAACAGTTTATAGTTAATAGAGAAAGGGCAATCAGATTGGGATGAACCAACTGATTGCCCTTTTTCCTTCGTTGCTATGAGCAACTTAGTTTTTATCTAATTTTCTCTCGTCTTCAAATCCGAATAAACTATAAACTATAAATTATAACTTATCCCAAGTATTTCATCAAGATCTTGATCTTTCCGCTTTCACGGAGCTTGATGATACTCTTTTCACGAATCTGGCGCACACGCTCGCGGGTGAGGTTGAACTCGCTGCCGATTTCCTCCAAACCCTTCTCGTGGCAACCGATGCCATAGCAGTAGCAGAGAATCTTGCGCTCGCGCTCTTTCAATACAGTGGCCAGCACACGCTGCAGCTCACTTGCCATAGACTCGAAATCCACACCCTTGTCGGTACGGCTGTCATCGCCCGAAGCCATCACGTCGACCATGGCATTGTCATCGTCATCGCTACCAAATGGAGCATCAATACTCATGTGGTGATTGTCAGCCTTGATGGTCTGGTCAATCTTGCTTTCCTCCATCTTGGTAATCTGTGCCAGCTCGGCAACAGAAGGCTTGCGCTGGTTCTCCTGCTCAAACTTGCTGATCTCTGCGCTGATCTTGCTCAACGCACCCACCTGGTTCAAAGGCAAGCGAACGATACGGCTCTGCTCAGCGATGGCCTGGAGAATGCTCTGGCGAATCCACCACACTGCGTATGAGATGAACTTAAAACCACGAGTCTCATCAAATTTCTCGGCAGCCTTCACCAAACCGATGTTTCCCTCGTCAATCAAGTCGGTAAGACCCAAACCCTGGTGCTGGTACTGCTTAGCAACAGACACCACGAATCGGAGGTTTGCCTTAACCAGTTTCTCCTTGGCACGCTCACCCTCGCGTCCGCCTTTGCGAATCTTCTGGGCCAGCTCAATCTCCTCGTCGATAGAGACCATAGGTTCTCGACCAATCTCCACCAAGTACTTGTCAAGTGCTTCGCTGGAACGGTTGGTAATACTCTTGCTAATCTTAAGTTGTCTCATAAATATCCTTTTACCTTTCTATTTTGTTTTTATCTTATAATACTGTCGGAATCCACCTTTACGGTTTCGGGCTGCAAAGTTACAAAAAAAAATGCAATCTTGTTGTAATAGAAATGGAAAACTTTTGCAGGATTTGTCTGTATTTTAGAAATTTAGCCGTTTTTGAATATAAAAATGGTATTTTATGTTAGGTTTTTGATGCAACAAGTTTGAAATATCGAAAAAAATGTGTATCTTTGCACGGAAATTGCGAGAAAAGAATAACTAAATAATAAATAATAGAAAAAAATAAAAAATTATGTTTGAGAATCAACCAAAAGGTCTATGGGCCTTAGCTTTGGCAAACACGGGTGAGCGTTTCGGCTATTACACCATGCTTGCTGTGTTCTTGCTCTATTTGCAGGCCAACTTCGGTTTTGAAACCGGATTGGCAAGTACTATCTACTCCACATTCCTGATGATGGTTTACTTCCTGCCTATCATCGGTGGTATTGCAGCCGACAAGTTTGGCTTCGGACGTATGGTTACCACGGGTATCTTCATCATGTTCATCGGCTATCTGGTCCTCTCTCTTCCTCTTGGCAAGGACACCGTTGCTGTAGCCGCCATGGGCGTTTCGCTTATCCTCATCGCCCTGGGCACCGGATTGTTCAAGGGTAATCTGCAGGTGATGGTAGGTCGCCTCTACGACGAGCCACAGTATTCCAGCAACCGTGATTCCGGTTTCTCGCTTTTCTACATGGCTATCAACATCGGCGCCATGTTTGCTCCTACTGCAGCCATCAAGATCATGAAGTGGGCGCAGGAGAGTCTGAGCGTATCAGTGGCGGATTCATACCACTTCGCATTCGCCGTGGCTTGTGCTTCGCTCATCATCAGTATCGCCATCTACTATGCCTTCAGCTCCACCTACAAGCACGTGCTTGCTTCTGAGAACAAGAGCAAGGACGATAAGACTCCTGCCAAGGAGACCAACGAGCTTTCCAAGGCAGAGACCAAGGAGCGCATCATCTGCCTCTGTCTCGTATTCGCCGTGGTTATCTTCTTCTGGATGGCTTTCCATCAGAACGGTAATACATTGACACTCTTTGCCCGCGACTATACTCAGAAGACTTCAGAGGGTCTGCAGTCAATGGCATTCGATGTTACCAACCTCGTGGCCTGCATCTTCGTGGTTTACGGATGCTTCGGATTGGCACAGAGCAAGACTGGCAAGGGTAAGGGCATTTCGTTCGGCGTAATCGTTGCAGCCATCGCGTTCCTCTTCTATAAGTATAGCAACCTTGAGGGTGCGGTAGAAGTTGAGGCTCCTATCTTCCAGCAGTTCAACCCATGCTACGTAGTGGCATTGACACCAGTGAGTGTAGCCTTGTTCTCTTGGCTCAACAAGATTGGCAAGGAGCCAACATCTCCTGAGAAGATAGGTTTGGGTATGCTCGTAGCCGCTCTCGGTTTCGTATGGATGGCAGTAGGTTCAATGGGCTTGGAGCTTCCTTTGGCGCAGGGTGATCCTGCTACTGAGGGTACACGTGTTAGCGCCAACCTCCTCATCTCTACCTATCTTATCCTTACCTTTGCCGAGCTTCTACTTTCTCCAATCGGTATTTCGTTTGTATCGAAGGTAGCTCCTCCAAAGTATGCAGGTTTGATGATGGGTCTCTGGTTCGGTGCCACAGCCATCGGTAACCAGCTGGTCATGGTACCAGGTATCATGTGGGGTCAGAACTTCAACCTCATCACCATTTGGGGTGTTCTTGCCGGCATCTGCCTTGTATCTGCTCTCTTCATCTTCTCTATCATCAAGAAGTTGAATCGTGTAAGCTAAATCAAAAATTTCATCTATACAAAAAAACGAGGTAACAGGTTGCGCCTGTTATCTCGTTTTTGCTTAATGACCCTTAATGACACTGACCCTTAATGACACTTTTGGGATTGTTGCTTACATGCAGCTCGTTACGCCGAGCGAGGTGGCGATGGCCGTCAGGATGCTGATGGCTATCTGAATCACCATTTTCCAGGTTTCCTTTTTCATCATCTTTTATTTTTTAGGCACGGATTACACGGATTACACGGATTTTTTTCACAATTATACGGGTTCTTGATGAGTTTTATAATCGGCTTTATTTACAAGAGTGCCATAAGTCCGTGTTATCCGTGTAATCCGTGCCTTATTATACTCTAGGCAAGATATTTATGGCACTCTCTTATCGGCTAGAGAGTAATGTGCTCGTTGTCGCCGTTAGAACCGCCGTCGGTATTGCCGCCGGAAGTACCCGTGTCACCCTTGTTGTCGCCTTCAGAACCGGTGGTTCCGCTGCCCTCGGTGCCGGTGGTTCCGCTGCCACCAGCATTGCTTCCGCCGCCAGTAGTGGTGCTTCCGCCGTTGCCGTCGTCGCCACCATCAGGGTCGATAGGCAGGTTGAGGTCAACGTTGGTCTTGCCCTCCTTGATGGCCTTGAGCACAGCAGCCTGGGCGCTGCGGCTAGCCACGAGGTTAAACTCGGCGTCGTCGAGCAGGTTCTTGAACTCCTTGCCAGGCTCCCACTGAACCTTCACCTGGGTGATGTTCTGCGCCGTAAACTTGTCGGCAGTCTCTGCGCCCTTGGAGCCGAGCAGGAGAGAGAAGTCACCCAGGTCGCCCAGACGAATCTTCTTGCCTTCGAGCAGCATCTCTCTCATGCAGTCTACTGCCATGTAGAGGATGGCGCTGATGTCAGCTCTTGAATACACACTGCCGTGAGAAGTGATGTGCTTGGCAAACTTCTCGATGGTCATCACATCGGTATACTGCGAGATGGCGAACGCATTCTGCTTCTCGGTCTTCACGAGGTCAAGGTCCTTCTGGTCAGGATTCTTACCCTCCTGCTTAGCCTGGTTGATGCGTGACTTTGCCTGGTTGATCTCCAAAAGGTTTGCGTTCACGCTGCGCATTACGATGCTGTAGTTAATCATACTCTGTTTCGTTTTAAGAGTTCTATAAAATCACAACTACCCAGAAAGCCCCGTTTTCTGTGCTTTTTCTGGTCTTCATTGATGACCGGCGCCTGCCATCATTTAAGACCCGCTGCGGTCTTCTATGATGACCGCCCTGAGGCACAAAAGGCTGTTCTTTCGATTGCCGGTGCAAAGATACGAAATTTTAAAGCCGAAATCAAGTTTTTACGGAAATAAGATGGTAAAAATGGCGTAAGTGGTTGATATATTGCAATTTAACCCAATGCTATTTTTACACGTTTCTTGCAGGAGTAACTTGCTGCGCTTCTGATGAAGAATATGCAGATGGTGCAAAGCGTGTCATTAAGGGTCATTAAGAGAATGCAAATGTCATTAAGAACTATAGTATAATATAAATATTATTTATATTATACTATATAGATATTTGCGCCCCCGAAAACCTTAATGACCCTTAATGACACTGACCCTTAATGACACCCTAGTGTTATGGAAAATTTATTCTGAAAGGAATGGTGTTGTGTTTGTAAAACGTTGATTATTAGTGCAAAGAGATTTTTGTAGACTGAATTGTTTTCTTGTTGTTTTACTTCGCAAAGAGTATGAAAATGCTATTTTATACCCAACGTGCTGCTCTTCTTGTATTGCGTTTTTATGTCAAATATGTTAATAATATTCTCGAAATGCCCATTTGTGCCCCTCTTCAACCTGCCTTGACCCCTCTCTTTTTACCCTTCTGTAGGGGTGAAAAGTGCCATCGGCGGCACATTTTTTTAGCCCCGAGAGCCAATTTCTGCTCATGATTCCTTGAAAAATCATTTCTTTCTCTCTTTCCATTTTCCGTGCAGATAAATAATCTTTCATAACAAAGATAATATAAGCATATTTTATCAAAGACTGAAAATATGCAGGATAAACGGATATTGAACGTAATATAATATTTTGATGTTTTGGTTTTGTTTAAAAATGCAATAAATCCCTCTTTGCCCATGTTTTTTGAAGTTTTTTCTCATTTTTTTGTGTTAATCTATATAAATATGCACGTTTTTCGCAATTATTTTGTAACTTTGGGGGCGAATTCTGTGCATGATGCGCAGAAAACTTCACTGGTGTTGCTATACAGTGATTGAGTTAGTAATCGTCAAGGAGGGTTTAACCCCGCCAAGACATTTGTTTAATTTGAATCGGATCCACTTTCAAAGTGAACTCGACTCTTTAAAAATTTTGAAGTAAGAAACAGAAAGTAAAATAGATAGAAATCATAATACGATAGACGCTGATTATCTGACACTTCTACGATATTCAGAACCTGCAAATTCAGAAATTCAACAAGAAGACGGTGACAGCAAGGCGTCCACTCCTCTACGGCGTGGGCTGTACTTGTTTGTACCTTGTTGAAGGTTCTTGCAGGTACCCGAATATCGGTGCTTACAGGGAAACCTACGCCGCTTATTTTTTTGTTAACATTTTAACCTGTATAAGTAAAACGATGGAAACAGAAGAACAACCTTTTAACGATAATCGTTACGTCTTTCTCCTGAAAATTACTTCAGAAGAAGATTTGTTGGTAACGGATGAGGCTACAGGAGAAAAGAAATACACACCTGTAACTAAGGATGATGTTGACCAGTTTAAGAGAGAAGCAGAGCATCTATCTAAGGAGATTCGTCATGCTATGGAAGATTTTCAATGGAAAACTGAAAAGCGAAAGGATCTTACTCATTACAATCATATTTACCAAAACCTTGCCGAGCAATTGACAGATTTTCTTGAATATATTCATACGCTCCATAAGAAAGTCTATATTAGCATCTACAAAAGCTATGATGATGAGCTGATGGCCATCTATAAGGAAGTTTTGGAGAAGGTACTGAATGACATTCAGGATATTGCTCATAAGCATGTAAACTATTTTTTGGATGTAGATGACTATGGACAATTTCTTAGTGACAATGCTATTTATGCTCAGTATGAGAAGCTAACTGCTCAGACTAGTGCTGAGTTTCCGCATTTTATAGCTAATTTGAAAGTTTTTATCTCTACCGGATTGAAGTTGGCTTTGGAGAAAACCATCGCTACAATTACCCGTATATACAATGATTTTAACGACTTGTGCAGAACCCGTTTTTCCCGCACTGATCAGGAGGCTGTGATTATTTATCATTATATCAAGCGAGATTTTGACGAGCATATGTTACCGGCTCATCTGGAGCATGAGGCAAAGGTGCAGAAGCGTCACATGGAAAGCAGGAGAATGGGTTTTACTAAAGTGGATTTACAGAAAGTGATGGTAGAAACGATAGATAAATACGGAAATTATAAGCTATGTGGAGATTGGTATAATAACATCAATGAAGAGGATGAAGAAGAGCTGGTCCATACACTTGTCCGAGAGCAGGCTTCACCGGAAGATTTTGTCAAGCTGTTCAAGTATCAGGGTGAGTATGGAAAGTTGGAGGAGAAGATAGCCCAGGCTGATGACTATGAGCATCATGGCGATTCTTTATTTGCCAACTGGGTGGATCCATTTAAGTTAGAAAAGATGTTGAAGTTCTGGATAAAGGGCAACATGACCAAGCAGCAGAACTGGTACATAGTGTGGTGCCTGATGAAATATACGTTCCACATGGTGAAGGAGGGTAAAGACAAGAATGCCTTTGCTGCCCGCATGAACCTGATGTTTCCTGATGTAGAAAAGAAATGCGTGGTAGATTCGTTCAGAAAGCAGGAAACCCAAAAGAACCACAACCTCCATTTTTCGGAGTGGCTTGCAGATTCCGATCCCGACTATCATATCGCTCATGAGCTGTATTATAAGTTGAAGAAGATGGAGGATTATAAGAGAAGTATTTGAGAGAGGGGAAGACTATCTTACTTAGAGAGAGGTGGGACATTCCCCAACCTCTCTCCAATGTAAACGTAATCTAGACTAATTTTTATTACATTACGCTATCCTCATTTAGAGATAGTCATTTCATTATAGAGTGCAGTTACACCTACTTCTTACATAATTTTAGATTTGCTAATTGTGCCGTTCTCTCTTTTTTAGCTTCAGCAATAGCGTCAATAGCATCATCCCAAAATCTATATCCCCATTTTTCAGAATATTTTTTTATGTATTCGATTACACTAGAAAATTCTAGTTTTAGATATTTATCTATAGTCGCATCTGTTATTACTTGACCATTAAAATATGGATTTGAATATGTATTAAATAATTCTTGCAACAATATTAATTTACCGAAATATTCTTCTTCTTCGGTAGGTTCAAATAACATCACATCATCTGGAAGTGGGTCATTAACCCATACTCGTCCTTCTTCTTTACATAGGTTAATGTACCATATTGCCCAATCAGGACTTTCCATAACAGCTAAGCCTGTTCTTCCAAACTCAATTTCGTTTGTAAACGAGTTTCTGTAAAATTCAGCAACTGCTACTACGTCACCATATTTAACGTCAATAGCTTTAATCTCTTTTCGGCCTTTTACATCAGGCCATTTCAGTTTGTATTCCATTGTTAATTATTAATTTAAAATATTATTTATACTTATTGTGTTAACCGTTAATTAGCTATGATTATACATAATGATAAAACTTTCTATATATAGGTCTCTTACTTTTTAAGCCACACCATTATTGCTAACCATCCATTCTGTAACGCAACTCTGTATGCAGCAGGGCTACCTTTTTTAAATGCACTACGAGACTCATACTTATGTGATTCTATGAATACATTTTCACGTGACCATTTATAATTATAGCTCTTTGGGCGCTTTAGCCATGTCATTTCTTCTATCCACCCATTATCTATAGAAGCTCTATAAGCACCAGGATTCCCCCATCTGAACTCGCTGCGTGAAGAGTATTTATGAGATTCGTTCAATGTATTCTGCTTATTTTGCCAATAGCCCTTAGGCTTTACATTAGAAATGAACCAATTCATCTCTTCTATCCATTTGTATTTTACAGCTTTTGAATATGCAGTTGGCGCCATCTTTTTAAATTCCATTTTAGTTGAATATTTGGCACCTTCTTCGAATACACGTTCTTTTGTCCAATAGCCTTGTTCTTTCACTTTAGTTTTTATCCAAGGCATTTTTTCCCATAGATTGTGTTTGAATGCATAATCATACGCAGCATGACAACCCTTGAAGAAATCTGATCTCGTTGAATACTTTTTAGATTCTTCTATGACATGTTCTTCATTTTGCCAATAACCTTGAACGGCTTGATCATGAGTTAGCCATGTCATTTCAGATTCCCATTTATGTTTCCTTGCAGAATAATGAGCAGCAGAAGACTTCAGAAAGAATTCATTCCAAGTTTTATATTTCTTCGATTCTTCAAAGACATGTTCTTTTACATTCCACCAACGAGGCGGTTTTCTTTTGCTGTAGAACCAAGGAAAAGTTTCTTCATTCATCATCTTGTATTTAAGAGCTGCATCATAAGCACCTGCAGCTTTTGTAAAAAACTCTGTAGGCGTTTTATATTTTTCTGCTTCTTTTATTACTTTGTTTCTTGTCCACTTATATACGAGACTACCCAAAGAGCCAATGTTCTCACCTGTAGCATTGATATTATTAAGCAATGTATAGTGGAGTATATCTCTGTAATAAAGGGATTGTATTCGCTCTTCACGCTGTCTTTCAATAATCGTGAGACCTTCTCTCAATATCTTATATTTTGGGACGTTTTTACCTATGCTTGTAAAATATTTAAGCACAGGGTCATCTTTCTTGGTTCTGTGTTCATAATCCCTGCGATCAATATTGTTGGTGGCTCCTACATAAGCATATTTCTTGTCCTCATCAATATAAACATAAATCTTATGTATAGGTCCTTGGATGGCACGTTCATACCCCTTTGGCTGGAACCATGTCATTTCTATAAGCCACCCGTTTTTCCATGCGGTAGCATAAGCAGAAGGAGCTTTACGGCGAAAATCACTTTTATACTTATATTTTTGGGCTTCTTTGAAGACTGTCTCCTTATTTTTCCAATGCCCTTTTTTCATACGATTTGCTTTCTTGAGCCAAGTCATTTCATCCAGCCACATATTGTCAAGCGCACTTTTATATGCAAGATAATTTCTCTTACAAAACTCGGTAGTTGTTTTGTAATTATGAGATTCTTCCAAAACGTTTTCCTTGATTTTCCAATAGCCTTTGGGTTTGCTATCAGTTCTCTTTAACCAAGTCATTTCTTTCAGCCATCCCTTTTTCTTTGCAGAATTATAAGCAGCAGAACATCCTTCTCTGAATTCTTTTAAAGTTTTATACTTATGAGATTCATTAAATACATTCTCCTTTAATTGCCAAAAACCTCGTATGACACTTTTTCTTTCAATCCAAATCATTTCATCTAACCACCCATTTTTTCTTGCTACTGTATATGCAGAGATATTTTCGCGGATAAAATCAGTTAAGACAGAATATTTTTTTGATTCTTCAAAAACTGCCTCTTTCGTCCATTTGATTGGTTTTGGTGCAGGGTGAACCAACCAAGTCATTTCGTCTAACCAACCATTTATATATGCAATATGGAATGCGCCAGAACTCGTTTTTTTGAATTCTGATCTAGAAGAATACTTCTTGCTTTCTTCCAATACATTTTCCCTTGTCCATTTTCTTGCCATAGCTCTATAATTTTTATTTTATCAATGATAATTATTTGCTTGCAAAGATATATAAAAATCCGCAATAATGCAAATAACTGCGTCGTTATCATTATGTTTTTTAACCATCTTTAAGTGTTAATGTATTTTATATGGCTTTTTATAGAATGTTGCTTCTTTAATCTAATATGTGAATTAAAGTTAAGTTATAGCGTAATAGGATATTTTCTCTATTGAATTAGTCTGATTATCAAAAAAAAGAATTACTTTTGCAGTGAGCTTTGTAGGGTGGTTTATTAACTGCTTCTGGAGCTACAATCGGTTAGGATTATTAAATATTCTATAACATATAATGATGTGATTATGAAGAAACGTGTTATTTTGGCGATTATGACAGTCGCAATGAGTATGAGTATGAGTGCGCAGGTACAATTCTCTAGATTTAAGTATTACGTTGCAAATATTATGGACTTTAGCCATCTCCAGTTGGAAGCGAAGTTTAAGGTAACTGGTGAAAGAAATATAAAGTATTTGCATGTATTTTACTCTCCTCTTAATAGTGTAGGAGATGCTATTGTTGATGAGGATGGTCACAAATATTTTCATATATATTGTACTGGCCCTTTTGAACCAAAGAATAGTTATACTAAACATTTTGATCCTTACTTTTTTGTTGGTAAAAAGCCATCTCCATTTCCTTCCAAGATAGTCATCGATTACATGGGTGGAGGTAGTGATACTATCCAAATTACAAAAGATAATATTAAGAAATATTTTCCATGCCTTAAATGGGTAGATGTTGACTACAATAGAAAATTTTAGTTATATAATTGAATAATTATTTAGATAAAATGAACATGAAGAAATATTTTGCAATATTGTTCCTTTGTCTTTTTGTGGCAACTTTCTGCCAAGCTCAGGCTAAAGTCGAGAAAGCTGAATGTGATACTACTAACTATAATCTCACAATGGTATTATCATGTCCACAATCAAAAGATGTATTATACCGTTCTGCAAAAGAATGGCTTGCTTCTCATATTCCTGGTTTCCAACAGAAATTACAGTATGATGATAAGGAATATGGTACAATAAAGTTTAGGTATTCAACATATCTCTCTTCTAAGAAGAATTATCGTCAAAAGACCACAATTGATATGACTGGTACTATTGATTATATGGTTACTATCAATATCAAAGATGGTCGATTTAGAATAAAAACTGAAGATGCTATGGCAAATTGGCAAGAATCTTTTATATTTAATGGTACAAGACAGTATAATGGAAGAAAAAGCCTAGAGTTGAAAAACTATTTTATGTGGTCAAAAGATGAAAATGCAGTACTAGTATATTCGTCTGATGTGGGTAAAATCGCCTCTGGAATTTGGTTAACTGCCAAAGAACTGGAAAATGACGATTTTTAATTATTTGGAAAAATATCGAAAGAGTATTCTTTGTGTTTAGATTGGATAAGTTATGTATAATACTTCAATTTTATTTTTAATATGGATGACGAAAGAAAATATAAAATTTCTTCAATGGTAGGTACTACAGTGCTCTTTGGTTCCTGTATTGGGATGAGTTATTATAACGGTGAAGAACCTGAAGGCTATGAAAGCATTCATGAAAAGTTGTCTATGGATACTATTATCACCAGCAGTTTGATCACGGGGATAGTGTTGGCTATAGTGACATGGTTGCTTCTAACTTATTGGGATTGTTTTAAAAAGGCAAAAGAAAAAGAAGATGCAACAACATGGATTCTTTTTAAGAAGGACGTATTCTGTAAAGACACTTTGTGGACATTAGCAATTCTGATAGTTGTTTCAGTTCTAATGGTATTTTTGGGAATGGCGTTTATCGGATTGGCTATTTTCTTTTTACCTCTATTGAAGGGAAAATTTAAATGATGGCAGGATTATTATTCTGCCATCATCAACTTATTTCAACAATTAAGTTTATCAAAGAAATGAGCGGACAAATACTTTCAATGCGCCTGGAACAAACAGAAGTATAAGTAATAAAACTGGGCAAAAGATAATAACGCCAACGATTATTACCATAACAGCAATTATTGCCAACACATTCTTTCCACTATCTACTTCTTTCTTTTCGCTGATTTCGTTTGATGGCATTTCCTTGTGAAAAGTATATTTCTTGTTCGCTATTTTGTTGTCAACCAACCATGACGCTATAGAATTAACGTCAATTTTCTTGCATCCTTCTGGCAAAGTTTTGAGCGTATTCTCGGAGACTTTTTCACCAATGATTACAGCCGTATAAGAATCACTTTCAGTAACCTTATAGCCGGCTTTCAGCAACATATCTATCATTTTGCCTTGCGTACCTATATGGACCTCATAAATTCTATCTAAGATATCTACACCTTCGCCCTCAGCCTCTTTATCCAAAACACGATCAGGCATTCTTCCGATTATTCGGATGATGTCTTTATCTTTGGATAAGTCTCTAATACTGTCCATATTCATAAAAGTTGTTATTATTCATCCTACCAATATTTTCCTGTGCCGCCATTACGATCTTTACGAGACCAGGCATTACTGGGTTTGTTAGTAAATACACGATTCCGTATTCCTTTGACATTAATGAATAGAGATTTATCATTTTAGTTTCTCAATCTCACTTTTTGACAAATCTGTTATTTGCATAACTGTTTCTATATCCATGCCAGCATCCAACATCTTTTTTGCTATTTGGATAGCCATCGAGTTTTTACCTTCCTCACGCCCCTTTTCCAAAGCCGTATCTATAGAGTTCTTGACATCACGATACGCCTTCAAACTATCCTCATATTCTTTCAACTCTGTTGGGGTGAACTTCGCAATCTCGGCCTCCTCAAAGAGTTTAGTAAACACTTTCTCTTTCAAGGCAGCAGGACGTTCATCCAATCGGGAGAGGTTTTTCAACACATACAACCACTTATCATAAAGCGTGACAAGCTCATCCTCTGTTTTGTTGAACTTCGCTATCTCAACATACTTGAAAGAAAGTTTGTCATTAAAAACCTTAAGAGTCTTCTTGTCAAGCAAGCCCACATCATGGTTGATATCATTTTTGTCAAATGCCTCTTCTTCCAAGTCGAAATTCAGCAGAGCAACAGTGTAAACATGTTCAAGCTTGAAGTTCCATTCAGCCCCCTTTGGAGCCTGTTCACGGATAGGAAAAGTAGAATAGAACAAAGAACGATCCTTGAAGTACTTCTGATAAGCATTCTGCATCTCAACGATGAACTTTTCGCCACGCTCATTTTCGCAATATACATCAAAGATGGCCTTGCGCTCGGCAAAAACATCACCAACGTGCTCACTATTCAAGTACTTCACATCCTTGATGACCTGAAAACCATCAAACAGTGAATTCAAGAAATTGATGAGCAAATCCTTGTTAGGCTTTGTTCCAAAGATACGCTTAAAACCGAAATCGGTAAGCAAGCTAATATATCGTTCTTCTATCCGTTTCATATCTATTTCCTTTTAAAACGTTTAACTGAATTGTAGTGCAAAAATAAGCATTTTTTTTTGAATTATAAATATTTCGTGTGTTAAAATGTGGGTTGTGGGGGTGATTTTTCCCAAGATTCCCAAGATTTTTCCCAACGTTGGGAAAAAATGAGGGATTTTTGGGGGGAAGGGGAATGATTTTTCCCTTTTTCTTTACTTTTTAGCTCTCTCTTTTTTCTTCTTCTTACTTTTTCCCAAGAAATGCCCGATTTTTCCCAAAATCACGGGTTTTTCGGGGAAGGTGTGGGAAAAGGATTGTTTTGCCTTGGTTTTCGCAGTACTTTTGCATCGTCGAAGAAACAAGACAACGCCGAAATGGTTTGGTGATCTTGAAGCATCTTCTTCATTATATAATTATGAATGCTCAGATTATGAGAGTGGTGAAGCAGGGCGAGGCTTTCGCCGTGCAGAGCCAGAAGAGTGAGAACGGACAGATGATGAAATGTAACATCATCTTGCAGGAATTGGGTGGCAAGTACGAGAACCAGTATGCTGCCGCTATGCTGGGCAATATGGCTCAGTGCAAGTTTGCTCCGGGCACGATAGTAGCGGTGACGCTCCGATTCATGGCTCATGAGTACAATGGTCAGGTTTATCAGGATATCCTGGTTACGGATATTGAAAAGCTGGGCAAGTAAAGCAGAGGCTTGATAGGCAAGTGTTTAATCTTGAATTGAAATAGGTGGAGTAAGAATTGTCCCGGGATAATTTGCGCAAACTGAAACTTATGACACTTCTTTCGTTCATCCTTATTTTAATTGAAGATTTTATGAAAAAGGGACAGAATAAGCAGGTAAATAACCAGCAGGTGAATAATAATGGCTGCCAGCATGTGCAGCTGGGTGGTATGGCTTTCTATGATGAGAGCAAGTGTTTCCTCTTTGCACCTAGTGAACATGGGGCAGGAGTGAAGGTGCAGGGATTCCGCTCGCAGGGCGTTGCCCAGCAGCTTTCTGATGGAACTTTTGATTTCGTGATGAAACCACGAATCCGCTCGCAGTCAGTGCTGATCAGAAAACTGGCGCACGGTCGTGTGAGCAAGACCAAGGATGGAGCCATCCAGCTCACCTTGAAGGTGTTCTGTGATGAAGGAATCAACATCGGCAGCGCGCTGGTAAAGGAGGCGGAAGAGGCTGCTGAGGCTGTGGTGGATTATCAGTTGAAGCGATAGAAGTTATGGATGTTCAACTTAAATTGATAGGTAGAAAGACATAGATGAGTTGCTATTTAATTAAGGTGGAGAACGGGCACAAGGTGGCCCGCTCCATCACCTCGGAAGAGGATTACAGAAAGATTCGTGGAAGCTACGAACAGAAGGCGAACTTGCGACTGGCGCGCGAGGGAAACGACGGGGCGAAGCGAAGACTGGTGCAGTTTAACTACTCCGGGCATTATCCGCAAGGTGTGGTGAAGGGCACGAAGCTGCCTAGCCGGGCTTTCGGCTTCGACCTGGATGATAAGCAGGATTTCGAGAAGGCTGCTAAGCTGATGCTGCAGGAACCTGAAAAATATGGTTTGCTGATGCTGGAACGCAGCGCACGACAGGGCGGTCATGCGGTGTGCAAGCGAGAGATGGGCAAGACTATCCTGGAGAACCAGGTAAGAATTGCCAAGATGATGGAGTGCGAGATGGATACTTCGGCTCACGATATTAACCGAGTTTATTTCACAACTTCTGCTGATGCTGAAGATTTGCTCTATCTATCGCCCGAACTCTTCAAGGATGATTATGAAGAAGCTGCCGTGGCGGCTGAAGGCAAGGTGCTGGAAGAGCGTGAGAAGTATGGGCAGGAGGAGTTGCCTTCAGGTGCACACAAGGCGAATAAGCATTACAAGCCTTGGTTGGAGAAGGTTGAAGAGAAGGCTTTTGATTCTCAGAAAAATCTGGGTAATCAAGAGAATCAGAAATCTCTTGAAAATCAGATGAATCCTCAAAAGGTTCAATCCTCTCAGAATTCTTCTAAGAATCAGGCTCAGCCTGCTTCCGCTTCATCATCATCTTCATCTCCTTCATCATCACCTTCATCCACTTCTTCATCCAGTAATGATTACCTCGGAATCCCATATTCCGAAATCATCCAAAAGTGGTGGCAGATGTATAATGACGGGCATGAGCCAGTTCGCTCCAACCGCAACACGCTGACCTTTGAGCTTGCCGTGAACCTTCGCCACATCTGTGGCTTCGACCGCAATCTGATGGCTCAGGTAATTCCCTGCTACGATGGTTTCCCTGAGCAGGAGAAGATGGCTTGTATCAACTCGGCGCTGAACGAGAAAATCACCCAAATGCCTAAGCGACTGAAAGATGTGCTCGCTGCTATCCGACAGGAAAAACTGAAGCTGGGGGCTGCTAAGGGCGGAAGTCAGGAAGACAATGAGGCGTTGGTCAATGCGCTGGATGAGGCGAATGCCCAGGACGATCTGTTTTTTTACAACGCCCTGCCCAAAATGCCACTGGGCGTGAAGGATTCGTTGGATGCAGTGGGTCCGGCACTGGCAATGCCCGTGATTACCGCCATCTGCCCCGCCATCGGAATGCTGGCTACGGGCGTAAAGGTGGCGGTTCACGGCAAGATGAACTCGCTGAACCTCATCTCCTACATCGCCGGTGATTTTGCCTCTGGAAAGGGAAGCATTGACCCCGTGGTGGATGCATGGACTTCGGAAGTGAAGGATATGGACAAAATGTATCAGCAGAAGGAGGACGAATGGCGAGCCAAGAAGCGTGCGGCGAAGAACAAGAAGGAGCAGCCGGAAGAGCCGAAACTGCCCGTAAGATGCCTGACGCTGAACAACACCGTGGCGAATTTGGCTGAAAGATTAGCTAATACGGAAGGCAAGCACGCCTTCTCGTTTACTCCAGAAGCCGACACTGTGGCGCAGAAATGGAAATCGGCGATGAGCGACTTTTCCGTGATGCTCCGTCAGGCTTACGACGGTACGAGCTACGAGCGTGAGGCTAGAAGCGCAGACGCAGTGAATGTTCACATAGACAGACTGTTATGGAACGTGGTGATGTGTGGAACGCCTGATGCGCTCTATAGAGTGGTGAACAATTATACGGATGGTTTTCAGAGCCGTATTACCGTGGCAAGAACCCCAGACAACACGTTTACTCCGTTGACGGATAATCTGTATGTGCTCACCGAACGCCAGCGCGACCGCATCATGCAGGTAGCCCATCTGCTGCCTCTGATGGAAGGCGACGTGGTGCTTCCTAAGCTGGAGGAAAAGGGTAGAGAATGGCTGGAACAGATTCGCCTGGAGACGATGAAGAATGATGATAAGGTGAAAGCCCGTCAGCGTTTCCGAATCTGTCCTACCACGATGAGAATGATGACCTGTATCCTGCTCTGCAAGGTGGCTGAATCGCTGATTCAGAAGCACGGTTTCCAGGGAGCGGAGAAGCTGTTGAAGCAGAATCCGCAGGCGTGGAAGGATTTGATAGTGAAGATGCAGACGCCTACCATGCTGGGCGTGTTCAATGTTCTGGCTGATTATCAGTTGGACAATGCACTTTACTTCTTCCGCTCCCGCATCGAGGATGCTTTCTCGTCGAAAGATTATTGCGGACAGTCGCCATACGACCGCACGCGCAGGGGTAGAAACGATTCCATCTTCGAGCGACTTGACGTAACCTTCTCCTTCGACCAGGCTCAGCAGCAGAGCATTTCCGTGAAAGGGGCGAGTGCTACTCATGAGTCGGTGAAGCAGATGTTGAAGAACTGGAAGCAACAGGGCTTGATAAGCGTGTTGCCAGACAAGCGTTATCAGAAAGCATCGCCTACCGTTTAAGCGTGTCATTAAGGGTCAGTGTCATTAAGGGTCATTAATAAATTAAGTATAAATTATCATGAATATTACTATATTTCGCCGTCGCTTCACTCCATGGGGTGTAGATGGCACATTGGTTATTAACGGAGTATATTTCACCGGCACCGTAGAACATCCTAAGAAATTCCTGCCTGCAGGTCGTTACAAGATTGCTCCTGTACCTATCAAATTTCAGAAGAAAATTGAGGTAGAGGTGAAGGAGACTGAAGAGGAGAAGGAGAAGACCAAGGGTGTGAAGAATGAGAAGAAGTTTAAGACAGAGATTGTAGAGGAGGTAAGAACCATGCCTACGATTCTGCAGGAGAAAGGTCGAGTTTCGAAGAAGCCTGTGATTCGCAAGCCTTATCTTAAGCCAGGTTTCGGTCCGTTTGCCCTGAAGTATGGAAGCATCGTGATGGGCAAGTCGTTGAAGACTGGACTTGTGGCTAACAACGAGGAGAAGTTTCAGGAGTTTTGCGACATGATCAGTGATGCTTTGCAGAAAAAGGAAAGAGTGACGCTGGTTATCAAGAACTGGGGAAAAGACGATATTCCTAAAGAGTATATGGTTGTTCTTCCCAATAATGTTCCTGCGAATAATATTCCTGCAACTAACAATCCCCAATAATTATACATTGTACATTATTATATTATGCGTAAGATTAAGGAAATCATCATTCATTGCAGTGCGACCCAAGAGGGTCGCAACTACACAGTAGCCGATATCGACCGTTGGCATCGTGAGCGTGGCTTTTTCAGCATCGGTTATCATTTCGTGATTTATCGTGACGGAAGCATCCATGTGGGCAGATCAGTAGAAGAGGTGGGCGCCCACTGCAAGGGCCACAACACCGTGAGCATCGGAGTATGCTACATCGGCGGCTTATCCCAGACTGGCAAGCCAAAGGACACCCGAACCCCCGAGCAGAAGGCGGCGCTGAAAGCGCTGATTGAGCAGCTGAAGGAGGAATATCCCGAGGCGACGGTTCATGGTCACAACGAGTTCTCCGCCAAGGCTTGTCCTTGCTTTGATGTAAAGAAGGAATTCGGGGAGTAGAAACAGAAAAGAGGGTGCGTCATAAATCCATGACGCACCCTCTTGTTTAATTATTTTCTTCAAAGATTTCTTTCTTCAAATAATAACTTCTTCAAAGCTTTACTTCTTCAACCATTTATCCAGCCATCCGAAGAAGGTGCGCTGCCAGAGCACGCCGTTCTGTGGCTTCAATACCCAGTGGTTCTCATCAGGATAGATGAGGAGTTCGGCTGGAATACCGCGCATGCGGGCTGCATTGAAGGCACCCATGCCCTGGTTGGCGTTGATGCGGTAGTCCTTCTCGCCATGGATGCAGAGGATAGGAGTATCCCACTTGTCTACAAACTTATGAGGACTGTTCTCGTAAGTCTTCTTGGCGTTGACACTCTTATCCTTGTTCCAGTAAGCATCCTCATACTCCCAGTTGCTGAACCAAGCCTCCTCGGTATCGGTGTACATGCTCTCCAGATTGAAAGCTCCGTCGTGGGCGAGGAATGCCTTGAAACGCTTGTTGTGGTGACCGGCGAGATAATATACTGAGAAACCGCCGAAGCTGGCTCCCACACATCCCAGACGATCCTTGTCTACGTAAGGCAGATTCTTGGTAGCATCATCGATGGCTGAAAGATAATCGTTCATGCACTGACCCGTCCAGTCGCCTGAAACCTCCTCGTTCCATGCACTGCCGAAACCAGGGAGACCACGGCGGTTAGGCAATACGATGACGTAACCGTTGGCTGCCATAATCTGGATGTTCCAGCGGTAGCTCCAGAACTGGCTCACCGGACTCTGAGGACCGCCCTCGCAGAAGAGGAGGGTAGGGTACTTCTTGGTTTCATCGAAATTAGATGGCAACATCACCCATACCAGCATGTCCTTGCCGTCGGTGGTCTTCACCCATCGCTGTTCACACTTGCCCAGGTTCAACTGGCTCAGAATGTGGTCGTTCTCGTGGGTAATCTGTTCTACCTTGGTGCTCTTGGCATTCTTACCAGGGGTAACGATGTAGATATCTGTAGGGTGGCTCATGCTTGCCTTGGTAGCGAGAAGCTTGTTGCCGCTGTTGGCAAGCGAGATGCTTCCGTAGTCAGCCCACTCATTGGTAATCTGCTTCACTTCGCCCTTGAAGTTGGCCTGATAGAGGTTTAGGGTTCCGTGCCAAACGCCGATGAAGCTGAGGCTCTTGCTGTCCTTGTTCCATACGAAGCCTTCTACGTTTGAATCAAACTTGTCTGATACATAGTTCTTCTTGCCTGTGGCGAGGTCGTATACGCAGAGGCGGTTGCGGTCGCTCTCGTAGCCGTTGCGAGCCATGCTCTGCCAAGCGATGTACTTGCCATCAGCAGAGAACTGAGGGTTCACGTCGTAACCCGGATTGTTCTTCAGATTCTCAGGCGCATTCACTGCCTGGTTCTTCATGCTCTTGGTAGCATCAATCTTAGGCTCTACATAGCCAGCCTCCTTGCAGATGTTCTTGGTCTCGCGCGTACCTATATTATAAAGGAAGATGTCAGAGTCGGTAGAGATGGCATACTGTACGCCCTCCTTCTTGCGGCAGGTGTAGGCGATGGTCTTGGAATCAGGGCTCCATGCCAGCTGCTCGATGCCTCCGAATGGTGCCATAGGGCACTCGAATGGCTCATCCTTCAGAATATCCTCGCCTGCGTTGATGGTGCCGTCGGCAGCAACATCAGCCACGAACGGGTGGAGAAGGCTCTCTACGTAGTGGTCCCAGTGGCGATAATTCATATCGGTGACGAGGCGACCGGTGGCGAGAGGCAGATCGGAAGGATTCTCCTTGATGGTTCCGTGGTAAGGGAGTTCCTTGATGAGGATTACCTTCTTGCCGTCAGGGGAGAAGCGGAAGCCCTGGATGCCCAACTTGTCGTTGGTGAGCTGCTTGCGGCCGGTGCCGTCTGGGTTCATGCTCCAGAGCTGGCCTCCGCGGATGAAGGCAATCTTCTCTCCGCCCTGAATCCATGCCGCATCGGTCTCGCTCTTGGCATCAGTGGTCAGTGCCTTCTGGTTCTTGCCGTTGGCATCCATGATGAAGAGCATCTGATGGCTCTTGTTCTCCTTCACACTGTAGTAACCTACCTGGTAAACCACCTGCTTGCCGTTAGGCGAAGCTTCGGCGCCACCAATTCTTCCCATCGCCCAAAGAGCCTCTGGGGTCATCCGGTGGTTTTCCACCTTGATGTTGTTCTTTTCAATCATAGTCTGTGCATTGGCTGAAGTTGCGCTCATGGTGAGTGCTGCTGCAGCCAGAATCATTGCTTTAATCATATTTTTGTGATTTTATTGAATATTCGGTGCAAAGTTACTGCAAAAATTCGATTTGGCGAAAGGATTGCGAGTTTATTTCTCTTTCTTGTGGCTTATCTGTCACTTTTTAGAAACTTTATCTTCATATTTGTCTCGTAATTCAATAGTTTTTTGTAATTTTGCAGGCGATTTGTTTTTTAAACGATAAGGATATAGAATTCAACTCAAAGAAAGATAACACAATATGAAGTTAGGATTTGACAACGAGAAGTATTTGAAGATTCAATCCGAGCACATCAAGGAGAGAATCTCTAAGTTTGACGGAAAGCTTTACCTGGAATTGGGAGGCAAGCTTTTCGATGACCACCACGCCAGCCGCGTTTTGCCAGGTTTCCAGCCTGATAGTAAACTGCGCATGTTCCAGAAAATCAGCGATAGCATCGAGATTGTTATCGTAATCAGTGCCGCCGACATCGAGAAGAACAAGAAGCGTGCCGACCTGGGCATTACTTACGATGAGGACGTGCTGCGCCTTCGTGGCGAGTTCCAGAACCGTGGCTTCATGGTGGGTTCTGTTGTCATCACCCATTATAACGGTCAGCCTGCAGCCATCGCCTTCAAGCAGCGCCTGGAGCGTGAGGGCATCAAGACTTTCTGCCATTATCTCATCGAGGGTTATCCTCATGATGTGGATCTCATCGCTTCTGACGAGGGCTTCGGCAAGAATGATTATGTGGAGACCGAGCGTCCGCTGGTGATTGTTACTGCTCCGGGTCCTGGTAGCGGCAAGATGGCAGTCTGCCTGAGTCAGCTTTATAACGAGAACAAGCGTGGGGTGCGTGCGGGTTACGCCAAGTTTGAGACCTTCCCTGTCTGGAATCTCCCATTGAAGCATCCGGTGAACATCGCCTATGAGGCTGCTACTGCCGACTTGAACGATGTGAACATGATTGACCCATTCCATCTGGAAGCATACAACAAGATTGCCATCAACTACAACCGCGACGTGGAGATTTATCCTGTGCTCAACGCTTTGTTTGAGGGTATCTACGGAAGCAATCCATACAAGTCGCCTACGGATATGGGTGTGAACATGGTGGGTTTCTGTATTTCGGATGATGAGGCTTGCTGCGAGGCTTCGAAGAACGAGATTATCCGCCGTTATTATGCGGCTACCAACAAGTTGGCTGCCGGTGCGTGCAACGAGGCGGAGATCAGCAAGATTCAGATGCTTTTCAAGCAGGCTAATATTACCACGGCTTATCGCAAGGTGACTGTAGCGGCTAAGGATCACAAGAAGGCGACGGGTCATACTTCTGCTGCGATTGAGTTGGAGGATGGCACGATTATCTGCGGTCACAGCAGTGAGTTGCTGGGTTGCAGTGCGGCATTGCTGCTGAATGTAACCAAGCATCTGGCGGGCATCGACCATGAGCTGAAGCTGATACCTCAGTCGATGATTGAGCCTATCCAGCATACGAAGGTGAACTATCTGGGCGGTCATAATCCTCGTCTTCATACGGATGAGGTTTTGGTAGCTCTTTCTGTTCTTTCAGAGAATGATGAGAATTGCCGAAAGGCATTGGAGCAGTTGCCAAAGCTCCGTGGCTGTCAGGCTCATTGCACCGTGATGCTGAGTGATGTGGATCAGAAGATTTTCAAGAAGCTTGGTGTCAGCATCACCTGCGAGCCGGTATTGAAGAAGTAGATTCGGCTTGGATTCTGTTGAAGAAATAGATTCGGATAAAATAAAATACCCCCGAAGGGGTATAGTTAATCGTGAAGTTTGATTAATTATACCTTTTCGGGGGTAATTCTTGAGTGCCAATTAATAATGATGAAGTAAATCTTCGATGATTATTTTCAATTCTGGTAATCCGTTTTTGATAGTATCATATACGATTGTTTCATCGACATTGGCATATTCGTGAGAAATCATATTTCTCATGCCATATATTGCTTGCCATGGAATGTTGGGATAAGCTTCTAAAGGCTTTTCTTCTACTTTTAAAAGTTTACCCACATGTTCACCAATTACCTGTAGTCTCATAACACAAGCATTGAAGGCCATATACTTAGTTGGGGAAAGCATGAAATCATCAGCTGATTCCACATCCTTGCTCCATTCTTGTATTAACTCGATTGATTCTTTGATTTCTTCGAGCTTGTCGTGGATGGTACTGCGATTATACATAAACGGCCTCCTGATTGATATTTGACTGCAATAAAGGGCGGAGCGATTTGCGGAAGCGAACTAAATCAACTTTGGTATTGAATAGTTTACTTAAAGCCTCATGTAAGTTATGCATGAGCGAGAGAGTTGGCTTTTCTACTTCCACAACAATATCTATATCACTGTCATCTGTATTTTCGCCTCGTGCAACCGAGCCGAAAATACCGAGTTTAGTGATACCAAAGCTATCTCCAAACTGTTGTTTGAAGTTGGCTAATTTTTCTAAGCTTTCTTGTAATCTAACCATAACTTGTATCTTTAGTTGCTGCAAAAATACGGAATAATTCTAAAATAACCAAAACTATTAGCTATTTTTATCTTTCAACCGGCATTCCGAGCTTGGTCCAGTTTAGGATTCCGCCTTCCATATCATATACCTTGAAGCCTTGCTTCTTCATTTTCTGGCAGGCACCATGGCTTCGCTTTCCGCTTCTGCAATAGATGTAGTAGGTGCGGGATTTATCAAGCTTACTGATGCCGGCATCGAATGCTTCGGGATTGAGGTAATCCAATTGTTGGGCACCTGCCAGATGTCCTTCTGCATATTCCTTGGAAGTGCGGACATCTAGAATGATGCTGGTTGTATCTGCCTTTGCCTGGTTGATAAAGGTCTGTGGAGCCAATACGATGATGCCGTCGGATGGGGCTGATTTTGATGATTGGCCAGCCTGTGCTGAGCAGCCGGTGGTTGATAAGCCAACAGCTGCTAAAAGTGATAAGAGTATTTTCTTCATTTCTTTTATTTTGTTTATACTATTCTTATTTTTTGTTTTTTTTATTCTCGTTTGTTCTGCTTGGCGGAAAGAATTGCAGAAATAATTTCAGAAAGAAATTATCTCAAAGCCATGACTCTGCTGAGAATCAGTTTTTTATATTCTTTCTTCATGCTATCCGGCAGAAAGGAGGCTTCTATCAGGTCGAGCCATTTCACGATGGAGCGACGGAATTTCTTGGCGATGTTGTTGATTACCTTTTCGCTGAGTCCTGATGCGGTCATTACCTTGATGAAATCTGCTTTCTGAATCTTTCGCTTTCTGCCATTGAGCGTCAGGGCGAGTTCTTCTGTATCTTCCGGCATTACAATCTTGGTGCAGAGAAGGTCGTAGGCAGGGGTTAAGCCATAGCCCAATTTGCGGTTGTTGTAGAGCGAGAAGTTCTTGAGGTGCATGTCGGCGTTGCCGGTAATCCACGAGAAGATGACTAACTCCCAATAGTTCACGAGGTCGAGCTGCGAGAAGGAGGAATACTTTTTGATGAGTTTGGCTACCTGCTCGTAGGATCCTTTGTATTTGTATTCGGTGAGACGCTCGGACAGCTGGCACATATCCTCCATCGGTATTTTTGTTCCATCGTCCTGGCGGTCTATTCTCCGGGTGATGTAGCAGAGTTCGCCATCGGCAAAGCGAATCAAGCCATGGGGAACCACGGCGATTTTGGCGGCTTCTGCGAGGTGCATCGTGAGGTCTTCTATTTCGGGAAGACAGCGATAGCGATCGGTTTGGGGCTTGAGGATGTATTTTCCCCAAAGGCCTACAATGGTGAAGCGGGATGGTTCGTTCTTTCCGCCTGGGTTTACATCGAGCGAGAGCTTTGCCTGCACACCCGTGAGGGTGGTTTGGGCACGCACTACTTGCTTTGCCAGGTCGCCGATTTCCTTTCTTACATAGGGTAGAACAGGGGCTTCCTTGGTGCCGAAGAGTTTCTTGGCACAAGCAGGGTGGTAATCTACCAGGCCTGGCTTGAGCGGTTTATAGCAATATAGACATTTTTCCATATTTCTTTCTCCTTTCTAGTTTTGGGGTGAAGCATTTGTTCCTTCTGCAGGGGAGTCATCTACTGGGATGACGCTGACGGCTCCGATGCAATCCTTGCAGCAGGCGAGGAGGAGTGACATTCTATCCCGCTGGTTGATTTTCCAACTGCTTTCTGCGATGTTCAGCAGCCATCCTTCTGGGATTAACCCATCGAAGAAGGGAAACAGTACGGTATCGTGGTAGGGTTCGTTGGATAACGGGAGTGTGAGGCTCACGGCTTCGGCTTGACTTGATGCCAGGTAATCTGCATCATAGGCGAAGGTGAAGCCCGTTTCATCTTCCGTCAGCAGACCTACGTATTGGTTGTAGAGATAAATCTTTCCTTGTTTCATAAAATTCTATTTTTATTCTTTTTTGATAGGAACGGGGCCGATTTCCTGGCCGAAGAGGAGGAGAACCTGATTTACTTTATCGAGTCGCAATGTTTCCTTTCCCTGCTCCAGTTCTCTTACGAATCGGAGACCTACGCCCGATTTCGCGGCCAAATCTACTTGAGTCAATCCGAATTGCTTGCGCATTTCCTTGACGTATGATGATAATGTATTGCTCATATTTTATTCATTTTATACCCTTTCGGGTAAAATCCTACTATTAAAGATATTATATTATACCCTTTCGGGGACAAATATACGAATAAAAAATGAAAATACCCCCGAAAAAGGTATAATTTATAATATCATTTAACAAATTATACCTTTTCGGGGGTAATGTTATGCGTTTGTGACTGGAGTTACTCCTGTAACATTAGCTAGTGTGTCACGAATAAAACCATTGATGGTTGTTCCTGCTTGCATCGCCATCATTGCAATACGGCTATGAATTTCAGGAGTAATGCGGATATTCAAGTTGCCACTATAAGGTGCACGAGGTGTCTTGCCATTGGCTTTACAGAAAGTCAGATAGTCATCTATTGCGCCTTCAAAATCCCTTCGTAGTTCATTGACATCTTGACCTTCGTAGGTAATCATATCCTTGCTCATTCCGAGAACCTTGCCATATAAGCAATTGTCCTCCTCACTATAATCTACGCTACCCGTATAACCTTTATATTTTAATAATCCCATATTATGTTCCTCCTATTTATTAATATATCCATTAGCTTTTAGAAATGTGAATACTTGTCTCATAACATATCCTTTGATAATATTTGAAGGATGAGGCTTGTGCATGATGTAGCTATTGCCATCTATGTCATTGACAAATATGACTCTTGAACCAGAAGTTGTTCCTTTGTTTTCCTGATGAAACCCATAGCAGGAAAATACACTAACCATCTCGTCGAAAGTAAAATCTTTCGGCAGACTATAGAAGCGTTTCAAAAGTTTATCTTTCTTGTTCATTTGTCACATTCTTTATGTATTCGACTGCAAATGTAACTAAAAATAGTTACACTGCCAAGCTTTTGGGGCTTTTTAACAATCTTTTTTTGGCTTTAATTATGTAATCATATAAAAAAAGCGTAATGAACACCTTTTCTGGGTAATCCATTACGCTTTCATTTTTATCTAGAAAACTTTATTTTCCGAGATTATTCTTTTTCTCGTTCAGTTCAGCCTGCTTACGCATCATCTCTTCCTGCTGCTTGCGCTGCAACTCCTGGAGGGCCTGCATTCTGGCCATCAAGCCGCTTGCCTTCTTAGGATTGTTTTTGTTCTCCTGATAGCGCTTCTCCAGAATGGCGAGGAGCTTCTCGTCGTTGGTGGTCTTGCGCAAGGTCCACATGATTGCGGCACTGAAGAACAAGGAGATGAAATAGTAGAAGTTCAAACCTGCTGAGTAGTCGTTGAACATGAAGAAGAACATCAATGGCATGAGATACATCATCCACTGCATCATCTTCATCTGCTCTGCCTGCTGACCTACCATCTGATCACGCTGCTGGCGCATCGTCATCCATGAGTACAACAGGTTGGCTACGCAGAAGAGAATACAGGTCAAACTCAAGTGGTCGCCAATCAACCAGATGTTGGTGTGCCACTCGAAGATTGGGTCGAAGGTGCTCAAGTCGTTCATCCACAAGAACTTCTCACCACGAAGCTGGATGGCGTTAGGAACGAAGTTGAACATCGCAACCCAAACCGGCATCTGAATCAGCATTGGCAAACAGCCTGACAGTGGGCTTACACCATACTTAGCATACTCTGCCATCATCGCCTGCTGCTTCTGCATCTGATCCTCTGGCTTGTTGAACTGAGCGGTAGCTGCCTCGAGCTTTGGCTTCAACACACGCATCTTGGCAGAACTCATGTAGCTCTTCTTCACCATAGGGTAGGTGATGAGCTTCAGGAGCAAAGTGATGAGAATCAATACGATACCCATTGGGAATACATTGCTCAGCCAGTCGAACACGTAGAGTGTGAAGAAACGGTTGATCCAGCGGATGATAGGCCATCCCAGATAAACGAGCTTCTGGAACTCCAGATCCTTGCCGAAGGTGCTCTCCTTCTCTGTGTTCTTCAGAATCTGGAAGTCGTTAGGACCGAAGTAGAACTCAAACTCAGACGCCTTCTTGCCGGTTGGGTCGAAGGAAGTCTTCATCTTAGCCTGGAACTGCTTCAGGTAGCCAGTACCCTTTTCCTGAGGAATAGAAGTCATGAAGGCATCCTTGTCGAAGTTGTCCTTAGCCACCATGATGGCAGAGAAGAACTGGTTCTTGAAAGATACCCAGTCGATAGTCTCTTCAATCTTCTCGTCGATTTTCTCGCTGCCCTCGTTCAGATGGTCGGTGCCGCCCTCTGCCTCATGATAGGTGAGGGTGGTGTAGCGGTTCTCGAACATGAATCCACGCTCCTGTTGGCGCGCCTTGTCGCTCCAGTCGATGCTCATCTTGTTGCAGTTTGGCGAGAACAGACCAGACATTCCCTCAGCCTGCAGGCTCATGTGGAGCATGTAGCCCTTGCCCAGGGTGTAAGTCATGCTGAGGGTCTTGCCAGGGGCAGCCACAGCAGTCATGGTTACAGAGTTCTTGGTAACGTTGGATGGAGTGAAGTAGAGGTCGCTGGTGATGATGTTTGCTTCCTTTGCCTCGAGCATGAACTTGAGGCACTGGTCTTTGCCGTCGAAGAGCGTAACGTCCTTCTGGTCGGCAGAACCATCTTTCACCTGGAGGTTGTGACCCACATACCCCTTGATTACAGCTTTCTCTACAGTGCCACCCTTGGTGTTGAGAGTAAGCGCCACTTTCTCGTTTTCGAGCGTTACAGTCTTAGCCTGTCCCTTCAAAGCCGAGTAGAAGAGGGCGGTAGAATCTGCCTCGATTTTTGCTTTTGCATCAGCCTGGCGCTTATCAGCGGCAGCCTTGCTTGCTTTTTCCATCTCGGCATGCTTAGCCTTGGCGATGGAGTCCTGAACGAATGCCGTTCTCTGTTCTTCGGCTGATGGCTGGTTGTACCAGCTGAAACCTATCAGCACTACGGCAATCAGGAGGAAACCGAAAATGTTGTTTTTATTCATTCTTATTTTTATTGTTTTATTTTCTCTGAAGAGACAGCAAACTCTATGCCTTTCTGCTGTCTGAAGAGACAGCCATCCGCTTTTTCATGATGAATGCAGCAGAATCTTAGCTCTTTTCCTGCTATTTCTTGTTAGCGATGGCGGTCTTTACAAAGTCAACAAACAGTGGGTGTGGTTTCAAAACCGTGCTCTGGTATTCTGGGTGATACTGTGTTCCTATATACCACTTCAAGCCCGGAATCTCCACGATTTCTACCAGGTCGCTCTCTGGGTTGCGGCCCACGCACATCATGCCATGCTTCTCGTATTCCTTCAGGAATTCGTTGTTGAACTCATAGCGGTGGCGGTGGCGCTCCTGGATATGCTCCTTCTTATAGATGTTGAACACGCGACTGCCCTGCTTCAGCACGCACTCGTAGGCTCCGAGTCGCATGGTTCCACCCATGTTTGATATGTTCTTCTGCTCCTCCATGATGTCGATGACATTATGCGGAGTCTTCTCATCCATCTCGCGTGAGTTGGCATCCTTGTAGCCCAGCACGTTGCGGGCGAACTCGATCACCATCATCTGCATACCCAGGCAGATGCCGAAGGTAGGGATGTCGTGGGTGCGGGTGTAGTGGGCAGCGATGATCTTGCCCTCGATGCCTCGCTGGCCGAATCCAGGACAGATGACTACGCCATCCTGACCCTTCAGCTGCTCAGCCACGTTCTCTTCTGTGAGATATTCTGAGTTGATGAATGTAATCTTCACCTTGTGGTCGTTGTAGGTGCCGGCATGCGAGAGGCTCTCGCGGATACTCTTGTAGGCATCCTGCAGGTCGTATTTTCCTACGAGACCGATGTTTACCACCTCTGTAGCCTTGTTTCTGCGGTCGAGGAAAGTTCTCCAAGGACCCAGCGCAGGCTTCTCGCCGATAGGTTCGCCCATCTTGCGGAGAATGGCGGTGTCGAGGCCCTGGTTCTGCATGTTTACAGGCACCTCGTAGATGCTAGGAAGGTCTTCGCTCTGGATTACGCAGTCTAAATCTACGTTGCAGAAGCTAGCCACCTTCTTCAGGATTCCCTCTTCGAGATGCTTCTCGGTGCGGAGAATCAGAACATCTGGCTGAATACCTACGCTCTGCAGTTCCTTCACGGAGTGCTGGGTAGGCTTTGTCTTCAACTCGCCTGCTGCCTTGAGGTAAGGCACGTAGGTGAGGTGCACATTGACGGCGTTCTTGCCCAGTTCCCATTTCAGCTGTCGGATAGCTTCCATGTAAGGGGCACTCTCGATGTCGCCGATGGTTCCGCCAATCTCAGTAATCACGAAGTCATAGTGATACTTCTTGCCGAGCAGCTTCACGTTGCGCTTGATCTCGTCGGTGATGTGAGGCACCACCTGGATGGTTTTACCGAGATAATCGCCACGACGTTCCTTGTCAATCACTGCCTTGTAGATACGACCAGTGGTGAGAGAATTCGCTTTTGTAGTCTGAATGCCGGTGAATCGCTCGTAGTGTCCGAGGTCGAGGTCGGTCTCCATACCATCTACCGTTACATAGCACTCACCATGCTCATACGGGTTCAGTGTACCCGGGTCGATGTTGATGTATGGGTCAAACTTTTGGATAGTAATGTTGTAGCCTCTTGCTTGAAGAAGTTTACCGATGGATGATGAGATGATTCCCTTACCCAAAGAAGAAACCACACCACCGGTAACGAAGATGTACTTTGTTTCAGCCACGATATATATAATTTAAATTAGAATAATTTTGGGTGCAAAGTTACGATATTTTTGCGAAATACCAAAATTATTTGGGATAAAGCCCTTGGATTTATGAATTATTTATTACCTTTGTGCCCGAATAGATAAAATAAGGTATGAAAATAAGATTAGGACTACTCGTTTTGACGATTATTGCAGGGGCTGTTTCGGTAGAAGCACAACGCCTGCACAAGCGCACAGTGGTGAAAAAAGATACTGTGAAAGTGATGGAGCCAACCCTGGCAGAGAGTTATGCTGATTCTCTGTCGGCTCTGCGTGCCCGTATCGATTCCATCCAGCCCGTCAGGATGGATTCTGATGATTCCAGGTTTGCCAAGCTCTTTACTCCCCTCACGTTCTATCGCTCGCCTGCCAATCGATTCCTGCGATTGAAGCCTCAGGCTGGAGTGGGTGATTCGCTGGATGTGGAACTGGATGCTGCCTTGCTGGATATCTATCTGCGACGCCCAGATCTGGTGAAGGTGACCCAGCGCCATCTGGAAGAGGTGGGCGCACCTATCGTGGCTGACAACAGAAACAAGAAGCAGAAGCGCGACATCATTGAGGATGTGGCACCGAAGGCGATTGAACCGGATGCGGCACCGATGGACATCGTCATCTTCCGACCTAACTTCTGGACTTTCGCAGGCGATTACTATCTGCAGTTCCTCCAGAACTACGTGTCGGACAACTGGTACAAGGGTGGCGAGAGCAACTATTCGCTGCTGGGACGACTCACCATGCAGGCCAACTATAACAACAAGCAGAAGGTGAAGTGGGAGAACAAGCTGGAGATGAGATTGGGCTATCAGACTTCCAAAGGAGATTCCGTGCACAGCCTGAAGACTTCCGACGACTTGATCCGATACACCAGCAAGTTGGGACTCCAGGCTTCCCGCAAATGGTATTATACCATTCAGATGGTGGCGCAGACGCAGTTTGCCCATGGCTACAAGAGCAATGATAAGTTTGTTTATTCCGATTTCTTCTCGCCATTCAATCTGAACCTCTCTGTCGGTATGGATTATTCGGTGGATTGGCTCAACCACAGGTTGAAGGGTAGTGCCCATCTGGCTCCTCTGGCGCTCAACTGGAAGTATGTGGGCCGTGAGCGGCTTGCTACAAGATATGGTTTGAAGGAAGGTGAGCACGGGATGACCGATTACGGTTCGGAGTGTACCTTCGATTTGACCTGGCAGGTGATGGATAATTTGAAGTGGAAGACCCGTCTTTGGGGATATACTACTTATAAGCGCGCTGAGATAGAGTGGGAGAACACGCTCACCTTCCAGTTCAACCGCTATATTTCATCGAATATCTTCCTCTATCCTCGTTTCGACGATGGTGCGAAGCGTAAGGATGGCGACAGTTATTGGCAGTTTAAGGAATTCATGTCTATCGGATTCTCTTACTCTTTCTAGAAAAATTCGCCCCGCACGCCCTGTGACGGTTTGCCCCATACGCCCTGAAAGGGCAGAAGCTCCCAGCCCAGGGCAACACCCTGGGTTAAAAGCCGCAATCAACAATGCCGCCCTGTAAGGGCAAAAGCTTTAAAAATATAAGAAAGCTTTTGCCCTTACAGGGCGGTATTGTATATGTCCATAATACCCAGGGTGTTACCCTGGGCTAAGAGCTTCTGCCCTTTCAGGGCGTATGGGATGTGGCTTATGACACACCCTCTTGCTGTATCTGTTAGAAGCGGAAGCAGAACTCAGCATCAGCCATGGAGTAATTGTGCTTGGCCAGCGTCTTGTCGTTGACCAGCGCATACTCGGTGAGGATGGTGATTCGCTTGCCGATGTGGAAGTTCAAGCCTGCCTCATACTGGGTCTTCTGCATGTTATTCTTGCCGTTAGGCTGATACATGTCGTAACGTGCCTTGATGTCGATTCGGCTGTTCTTCGGCAGCTGTGCCAATGGGGCAATGACCAGGCCATATACACCCTGTGCCTTGTCACCGATTTTTGCATTCAGATTGCAGTCCTTGGCGTTGGCATCGTTGAAGTTGGTGATGCTCTTGGCAAAAGCCTTGCCGGTAGAGTGGATATACTCAGAACGTACGGTCCAGCCATCTTTCTTGTATTCGAAAGAGAAGGCGTAGCGATTCTGATTGAGCTTGCGGACACCTGAGCGAGTCTGGATGTCGGCTGTATAGCTTGCATCATGCTCGTCGGTCCAAGTTCCCTTTCTGGCATAAGAACCGGTCCATCCGAAGGCACCGATACGCATGCCGCTTACTGGCATTACCCATACGCCACCAATCACATTCTTCTGCTGGTCAACGTCCTTGGTATTGGTTCCCTGTCCGTTGAATACACCAATCTGATAGTGCAGCAGGTTTCTGCCGCTGGCATTCTTGAGAAAATCACCCTGAAGCTGCAAACCGATGTCACGACCATTGGATGCGTGCTCGCCGGCACGGTCGCTGAAACCAGCCAACTTGCTCACGTTCTGGGAATAACCCATGAAGCCCTGGTCGATAGGGTGCATCGGATTCTCAAAGGTGAATGGGTTCTTAAACTGACCCACCTTTACCTTGAAGTACTCGTACTTCTGCCATTCGGCAAACAGATCCACCATTCTTGGGCTTGAACCCAGGTTGGAGGTGTTGCCGTTAAACTGAATCTGAGTCTTCCAGTAGAAGTCGTCTGCAATGCGACCCTCCAAGGCGATACGGCCCATTCGGATGTTGAACGAGTTGGATTCAGCGTTCTTCTGTCCGCTGTACTGATATTGGGTCATTCCATACCCCGACAGTTTTACGTTGCTCAACCACGAAGGCAATTCGATGGTCTGCTTTTTTTGTGCACTGGCTGAGACCGTGGTCAAAGCCATGAGCGCCAGGATGATATATAATCCGCAAAACGAAATGTTCGCGCATTTTCAAACGAAGCGCATCATTTTCAAAAACGAAACGCAACTTTTCAAAGTTATCCCCATACCCCAAAAATCTCAAAAAAATCGACCGGCTTCGCCGGAATTTTATACATTTGAAGGCAGTTAGAACACCATCCTAACTGCCTTCTTTCGTTTTGTCGCTTCGCTCCACGCTTTGACGCTTTCGCTTACGCCACCTCGCTAATCGCCTTAAACGCACTGACGCTTTGCGCCCAGACGATTTGACCGCGGAAGGCCAGACGCGAGCCGACACTCGCACTCGCATACGAGGCATCGTTATTCGCATACGCAATTACGACACCGCCATTCGCATGCGCGTTGTAGCACCCACGATAAACCACACGGCTTGCAGCTGTGCTTATCCAATACACATCACTATAATATGTACTTGATGAACCGCTCACATTACCCACTGGTACCACATCCATGTATTTGCCATGATATACGGCTGTTACCCAGTTTCCGCTGTTAGTAGTACCCTTGACCATTCTTGTGCTTCCATCTGGCATCCATATACGCCACTTGCCAACATTACCACTGTCATTTGGCAAGTCAACATTATCCATCATGTCGTACTTGTTGCCAAATATGTCTTCATAACCCAGGCAGCAAGTATTATTCACTTGTTTGACATCTATAGAGCCATATTCGCCATTTACCTTGTACCAAGCATATTGGTTCACCAAGTCATCAATGAGTGAATTTGTAACATTCTCGTTGATGGCCTTTGCTGCCTTGTAACCGATGGTGTCTGTCATACCGTATGCCATTGTTCCGCCTGTTGTTCGCATGTTTGTGTGCTGACCAGCACCGCATTGATCTTGGGCATCTCTACGACCATACTTTGCAAAAAATAGGTTGGCAATGTCGCTGTGCATACTTGCGTCTATCTGTTGCATACCTCTTTGAACGCTGTAATAGTGGAAATCGCCCCACGTCATATTTGACGTAGTACTACCACCTGTCACAACAGCACGAAGTTTGTCACCTACAACTGAGCTGCCTACAGTTGCGCACAAATATTCATCCTCATTGACCCAATCAGGTTCCATGTCTTCAATCTTATCGCTATTACTCAATACCACCTTGTCGAACTCAGCAGTCAGCAATATGGTGAAGTTGAGATATGTCGCTCCAGAAGGAATGTCGGAAATCAAATACATTCCAGCCTCAAACTTGTTGCTGAGCGTTGGCACAACAATAGTCTTAACCACCTTCCCCGAATCATTGGTGAATATACTACCCACAAGGTTGGTACCAGGAACGGAAGGGAAACGAACACGCTTGTACCCCGATACTGGCACACGACAAACAGCATAGCTACTATCGGCTGTATATGAGTTTTGCAAGGTGTCCTTGCCACTCATTACCTTATATCCTTTTCTGTAGTTGTTACTGCTTTGTATCTCGCCAAGCAAAATGACCTTTGCTTTTGGCACTGATGGCATGGCAAGATTGCTGCTATAACAGCTGTAGTGCTTGTTGTTCAGGTAATCATTGACTCCCTTTATCCATCGGTGTGGCTCGTACATCATAATATCACCTTCTGAGCCATTCAACTTAGCTGCTGTGCAATTTACCACGGCTTCCGCATCCGCATAATAGTTGGAATTTTCATCATGCAACGGATAGATGGTGACAACGCCGTCAAGGTTGTTTGCTGTCGTATCAATGCCTGCAATTTTGACAGAACGTGTCGTTGGCTTTTTTGTTACCTTGGCAAGGACACGATGGCGTTTCTTCAAAAGTGCTGTAATGTGACCGCTTGGAACATAGTCATTGCCGTACTTGTAGCCAGTCTTATTGTCAAGGTTGGACACGTTGGCATCATCTGCCACGCTGTCATCAAACTCTATCATGGTGTACTCAGGTTGAATGATATTCAGCTCAGGGAAATGTTCCTGCCACTTCCTGTATTCCTCATCGGCAATGTATGTGGTGAGGCGATATGTACCGACCAATCGGCATGAATCAACATTGCCACCGTTCTCATCCACGCCACCCATTGAAAGCATATTTTTCAGCAAGGTTCCGTCACCTTCCATGTCTATGCCTGTGACACGTAGATATTTCACGTTGCTGCATCTGTTGTAAAGCGTCTGCCAATTTATCAATGGACAATTATCCACCACAAGGCGTGTGACATTTGACGTGCCTTCGAGTGTGAGGCTGCTGTTTGTGAGCTTGCCAAGATAGCGAAGTTCCAAGGTTTGCAGCGTTGAAGGTAATACTACGGTCTTCAATGGTGAACCTTGTGCGAAGCTTACGCCTGTCAAGGCACTCTTGCCAGCACGGAATGTTTCCAACTTGGTGTTTGCGCTCAGGTCAATACCTGTAAAACTTGAAGACTTCAATCCAGTCATATTGAGTGAGCGAAGGTTCCTGCATCCGTTTACAAGCAATGCGTTGAGCGTTGTCTGAGTGGCAGAGCAACTGACATCAAGTGTGCGAAGTGCCGAACAGTTGTTGAGATTGAGCGTCTGCAATATGGCATGGCTGACATCCGTGAGGTCAAGCCCCAAGATACGACTTGCGCCATAGACATATTGAGGATCATTCACAATCAAGTCCGTGTCAAGTGTAAGTTGAACTGTGCTGCCAGTATTCTCTGCCAGTATTGCGCTCTGGTGTGGTGTGCCACTCGTATAGCCGTATCCGAAATAATAACGTTCGCTGGATGTTATCTTTATCTTTCGGTTGTCGCTTCCGAACTTGTAGCCAAAGTAAGCTGCAAAGCTGTCCTTTCTGTATGTACCACACACATATTTACTATCCAACAGCGCAAAGCGGTTTTGGATGGTGAAAGTACGGTGTGCGTATCGGCTTCCCTGCAAGGCATAGAGGTAATCATAATAGTTGGTACCATCTGCTGTTGTCACGCCTTCCGTCAAAGGAGTGATATACTTGTATATGCCATCCTTATTGTATATGCGTTCACACCAGTTGCCCATCTGCTCCACATTGAACACGTTCAGCACATATTCGAGGCTCATGTTTGAGCGAATCTTGTCAGCCACTTCTCTCAGTTTGTCGGGGCATCCCCTCACAAGCTCCCAAAGTACGCTGTCATGTCCAGCGAAGGCATAGGAGCCAATGCTTTCATCCATTGTTTCCCATGTAATCGTATAGTCATATTTCAGGACGGAATCGTTGCGCTCACCAAAGATGGTGTCCATGTCGTATGGAATGAACTGCCAATGTATGCCGTCCCATGTCACAAGCATCATATTCTTGGCACGGTTATCCACTGCCATGAAATAGTCTGTTATTATATACCAGGCAAACGGGCTGTCGTTGTCGAAGTAATCTTGGTATTCCGCATAAAACTTGGTTGGATTCCCCTTGCATGACAGAATCCAAGACCAAAGACGTTTTACCGCTGCCTTGTCATCCTCGTTAGCGGTCGCCCAGGTATCATCTGCCTTAAATCGGAACTCCAAAGCATTGGCGAACGTTCCCATATCAGCCGTACCGAAAAGACAAAGTGCCTCAGAGTTATTCAGAAACTCCAGACAGATACATTTGTTTCGCTGTCCGCCCAAAGTAGCCTCATCGTTGAATCCCTCGATCCCCTCAAAGCCATAGATGGCCGCACTTCCACTTTTCTCATTGTTGAAGTTATATTTGCCAAGATAGATGTTTTCACCAGTATTGTCATTATCATAGAACAAATCTATTGGGAAACCATCCACACCGATACGGACATCATAGTTGCCAGTATATGCCTTTTGCGGTGGTGTGAGCCATCCGCAACGCTTCCAGATGTCATTGACGATTCTCACAGCTCCAGTGTTGTGGGTTGAAGAGGAATCCGAGAAATCTGCCTTCAAGCAGAAAATATTGATCGGACGTGCGCCTGGCTTGAATGAGTACATACAATCTGGAACTTCCGCGCCATTGACATACAGTTTTGTACCATACTTGCTGGAACGACCGAAATATAAGCGGTAGTTCTTTCTTGGGTATGTGGTTGAGGAAGTTCCTTGTATGCGCAATCCGCACTGATAGATGATGAAGTCGTACTCCTTGCCATAGGCAGAATAAAAGTAAATGTCAACAGGAACCTCAAACTTCTTGTTGTTTGTCTGATTGACCAAATTTACATCACCCACGATGCGCATCACGCTCTTGCCCTTGGCTCTAAGTTTGTCCATATCGACATCAGTACCCTCATCATTCATCACCTGATTGTTCTCGAACAACACCACCATTTCATCCGTTGTCGGACGGTCAACCATATAGTTGGCAAGTTCCTCATCATCGCCAAGCGCACGGTTATAGACACGGATGTTTCTCAGTTCAACGTCTGCGCTGTCGCTTCCTACCTTTATGTTGACAGGTGACGATTGCAAAAGGCTGTCTGTGTTGGCGTACTGCTTTGCACCACAAAGGATGCCGTTCACATAGAGTTCCATCAAACGGTTGCCTAACTTCTCTTGCACCACAAAGGCTATTTTTAGATTCAACCCACTCGCAAAAAGTGTATTGACCTCCGAACCTGCCCCAGTTCTCATTATTGCCTCTTGCGTTGTCAGCTTAAAACCGACATTGCCATTCATACAATCAATGACAACACCGTTTCTGTCTGTCACATTAGAGCACATCAGTTCCATTTCATAAGTGGCTCCATTGGTCGTGGCATCGCTCTTGAATGGGGCATAACCAATTTCGATGTTTGCGCCGTTGGTCAACTTTAATGCGTCCCCCGTCCATCCGTTACTTTTCCAGTCGAACCCTTTGAACGTGGTTTTGATGCCGTTATAACTCCATTCAGACGGTGTGCTTTCGCTGTTGCTACGACCAGAGGCTGTGAGCTTCAACTGCAAGCCTGATGTTGTCTCGGTTATGTCAATGCCACTTTCCTTCACGTCAATGTAAAACTTGTATTCTGTGACACCACATTTGAACTTCATTGGCACAGTTCCCTTTTCGAGGAATCGGTTTGTATATATTTGTGTGGTTCTTGGCACGTTCACGTTCTGTGTCTTGATGTCGTTGCGATAAACGCTCACGTCCGCTGGTGTCGTTGAAGGATCGTAGGCGACAAACTCAAACTTCACTTGCTCATATTGCCCTATCTCCAATGATGGTGTCAAGTGATTCGTTGTAAAAATACTACCGTCCGAGTGTGTCATCATTGTTCCAATAAATGGTGTGTTGCTTCCAGTTTTCAGAATGTCAATGTAGATACTGTCACTCTTTAAGGTAAGGTCTGCACTTGCCTCCATTTCCGCTACCATCTGTATGGTATGTCTTCCAACGCTGTATGCGGTCATGGACAATGAGAAACTGCTGTTGGTTGTTCCGCTGCGTGTTATGGTGTGGGCATTCTGTTGCTTGCCGTCCACATAGAGTGTTACAACCTTAGTACCCGAACCGCTTACGGCGTATGGGATGCTGATAGTTTCGTTCGTGCCATAGCCACCTTTGGCTATCGCCTCCGCAAGATTGAAGCTGCTTGTGAGCGTAAGAGTAACAACCTTTACACTCACATAGCTCTGTTTGGTCTGTTTCTTTCCTGTTGTAGGGTCAGTGGTGGACGCTTTCACATAGATGTCCGTAGTGCCGACCTGCAAATATTTGGAAAGGTCAAGCGTATAGCTACCCTTGCTCACATCCTCGATGGTGTCATGGTACATGGTGATAGAGCCGCGTTTCATTTCTATCTCAATGGTAGCTTTCTGACCAGTGGATGTGCCTTTTTCGTCACCGCTGCTATATTGGTGGTCGTAGGTGTATGTAAGTTGTGCATTGCCACCTTCCTTGATGACCAGATTGTCAACAGATGAACCCAAAACAATCTTTGTGGTGGAAGAATCTCCACCACCGCCACCTTTACCTGCAGGAATGTCCAAGCCTACAACTTCCGCACCACTCTTGTTGGTTAAGGTAAGATGTACCGTGCTTTCATCCTCACTAAGTTCCGCATTGCCACCAAAGATGGTGTTAGCCTCCACCTCATTGAACTTTGCCGTTACCGCTGAGTTCTGCACAGGGTTTGTGCTGTTTGCGTCAAGGCTTTCATCAATCTCAGTTTCCTTGATGGCCACATTCACATTGCCAGTGGAATCAGGTGTTTGCTTCGTGCCATTTACCGTTATACTCTTGACAGTCCCTGCACCGCCGAAATCTTCCCAACTTGAAATTGATTCCCAGCTTGAAAGATTCGTGCCAATGAATTGCTTGGTCTCCCACTTGCCTTGTGATACCTCATAAGTTATGCAACGTCCCTTGGTACGCTGCTTTTCCTCCACTGCTTTGATGGCAGTGGCAAGCGTATAGTAACCGTTTTCAAGCGGAACTTGCTCAGTCACATTGTACGTGTTACCGCCACCGCTGCCACTGATTTCAACAAGGTCATTTTCTTCATCGCTCCAAACATAGAGAACATCACCACAAAGATAAACCTTGTTTTTCTGTATGCTTGAAACATCCTCACCACGGTACAATTCCGCATTGGGAACACCTTCAACAGCCCAGTTGCCGTAATACTTGCCACCCACATAATAGGCAAATTGCTTTTGGCTCTGCACATAGACGATTACACCGCCCTTGGCAATGGATGATTGAAGTTGTATTGTGGCAGATTCCACCATATAGGAAAAACGTGCCGTTGCACCATTGAAAGCAGCCTTGGCTACATTCTCGTATTTAGCCACAACCTCAGATGCAGCAGCCACAGCATTATTAGCTTCTTCCGCTGCATCAGAAGCTGCTGACGCGGCTGCATTGGCTGCACTTGCAGCAGAATTTGCGACCTGTGTGATAGAATACACGGTTTGCGCTGCTTCCGTTGCTCGATTTGCTGCACTTACTGCATTTGCCACAGCATCCTCCGCTGGTTTGGTCAGCAGCTTTATTGGCGCACTCACTACTTCCTCACCTCGTAAGGCTGGAAGGCTCATGATACCGTCCAAGGTATCTACTTGCTCCAGTTCATCTACACCTTGCGATTCAGCTTTCATCGCATTGAGTAGTTCTTGCTTCTCTTCGTTTGTCAATGCCATAGTTATTCGTTTTTATCCGTTTGACAATTTAGTTGCTCATTCAAAGCGTCTATGATACTTGGAAAACAATAGTGTTCCACAAGTTCTTTTATGAGATTGACTTCATCATCGGAAAATTCCGTTGCACCATTGCTCTCATATATTTTGAAAGCCAAATGATGTGCTTTTATTCCCATGGAACGAGTGTAAACCAAATTTGCAATGGTTTCACGAGCGTCACCTGTTTGCTTTCTTTTTTTACTAATCCCTACAGGAATAGTGAAATTTTGAAAATCTATTTTTGCCATATCTTGTTTTTTAACGGTTTATGTCTAATACTTGACCATAATAGGAGCCACTAACATAAGTAAGGGCTATGCTTACACTGTCACCTTTTCCTAAGCAAAGTTGGTCTGTGTTTCTGTTATCATCACGCCAATGTCCTCCATCATGGTTTAGCAAATCGCCATCACCATTTATTTTAACATAAACATTGTTAGAACTCTTTGAGCTATTTATGATTTTAACAGGGACACAAAAGGTTTTACTTTCTTCTATTCCAAGCTGCAATCGTATTTCATCCAATTTTGGCAAGGAAACCCATGTGTTACCAGAAGAATTATTAAAAGCGGTCAATGTCGTACCATGGTCGAGTGTTATGATGTAAGCTGTACCTGCTTTTGTTGTATTGATAATTCTACCAATTTCTAAGAATCCTCCATCACATACAATAGCTCCTTTTGTATAAAGTGCAACATCACGACTCAAGACATTATCACTTATTATTTTCACTGCTGGCAAATAACAGTCACCAGGATCAGGATTCATCTGCCGATAAAAATAACCAGCACAATTGCACCAGGAAGTTGATTCTGTCTGTTGTGGGTCTGCACCATTGCCAATAGCAACCTTTATGTTAGCCACATCACCTGGCTTGAATACTCCTACTTGTGATTGTAACTTAATCAGTCCTGGTCTAATTGCCGCTAAATCTTGTTTATAACTATTATCTGTCCATTTTGCTGGGTCGCCATAATACAAGCCTTGGTTGTCTATCAGGAAATATCCTATTTTGCCTTCATAAGCCTCAATTTTACCTTTTATCTTGGCATTTTGTGCCTCAATGCTACCATCCTCCAATATTTTGAAATTTTCGTTGGCAGTCACAAGTCCTTCCAGCTTGATGTTGTCGGCACAGATATGCACACCGCTTTCCAAATTTCCATTTTCATCTTTTGTGACGAATGCGGAAATGTCTGCCTGTTTGACAATGTTCTTGTCTTCATCTACCGCTGTGGCAAACATACCTGCAAAAGCCTCGATGCTGACATAATTGCCAATTTTCTCATTCAATCCCATCATGTCAGAATTGTACTGTCGCAACCATTCTGCATAGTCTGTAGCTGTCACAAGTCCAGCTTGGTTTTTCAGACTTCCATCATCATTGAATCTTTGGCTGATAAGTTCATTGTACTTTGCTGTTGTTATAATGTCGCTTTCTGCCAACACATTGCCGTCCTTGTCAAAATTTTGGGCTGCAATCCTTACAAGTTTTTCGCTTTGTTCAAAAAGTGTTTTATACTTGTATGCCAATGATTCCACACGGTCAGTTGAGAGAATGAGCATATACAGATAGATGTCGCCTGTGAAGCTCAGTTTGAAATCACCAGTACCGTTCCAAAGGCCATTGCAAGAATATTGCTTGTAGCCATCAGTTTCAGCAATTTTCTCTTCAACGTGCATAGAGTTGAAATTTTCAAAGCCAGTTTTATCAACATTCTCAAACTCCACGGTCAGTGTGCCAGCCTTGGCACATCGGTAGAAGAACGTGAGGAAAACAGGAATGGCCTCTTTGGTTCCGTCTTCTCTTGTGGTCATTGGTGGAATGCTCTGCAAGTTGGTGTTCTTTTGGCTGATGTACTTGTTTCTGATGCGTACAACAGTTCTGCCCATGTCCTTGCAGACACTTGCGCTGTTGCCACGTTTCGACAAAGCCTTTCCGTTAGTCCATATCCAACGATTGCCAGCGAGGAAGAAAACAGTTTCATTCTCTGTTGCCCATTTGTCCATGCCATCAGAAAATGATGGATTGTTCAAGTAGCCTCGATCACTTGCAAAGTCCTGTCTCAGTCCTTCAACAGCGGATTCAATCTTTCCTTCCGTTATCTCAAACTTGGTCTTGATGTCTTCACCAGTCACCAAGAGGAACGTGCCACGCAAGTAGGCATTATCGGAATATAGACCGTTTCCATGTGGTTGATTGTTGGAAGGAAACCAATCATCCTTGATTCCGTCAAGATTGCCAAGTCTTGCACGCAAGGCATTGGTGAAGCTCTTGCCGTTCACACCATCCATGACATCAATCCTGGGCTGTCCGTCTTCTGTGGCTGATATGAGTATGAGGTTTTGGCGATTGCCATTTGTGGTGTTGCCCATCAATACACATTCATCGCCTTCTGCTGGTTCCGTCTTGTCAAACTCTTCCTTGGCTACGAGAATGCCGCCATCGCTCATACCTGCCACCTCCACCCAGTAGCTTTTCAGGTTTGCACCTGTGAAGGTCTGGCATCGCATCAAGTCATGTGCTACAAAGGTGTTCTCTTGCTCGAAGTGAATAAGGAAATAGCCATCTTGCTCTTCAACGCTCTTTACCTTGCCATTGGCTGCACTTACGCAAATCTGACCACCGACACTTCTGACCTTATTTATCAAAAGTTCAAAGATGGTCATTATCTGGCGCACGGTCAGTTTGTCAACAGTAAGATTGGAAAGACCACTTTCATCAATCCAAAGCTGCCATCCCTCACCATTGAAGCCATCAACAAACTTGGCACTTCTCAAAAGTTGGCGCACAACCATTGTCAACAGCTCACCATTGCCTTTGCCATCCAAGTGACCACCTGCAACGCCCTCCACAAAGTCACCGAGGTCAATGCCCTCATCAAAGATGATTTTCTTTTTTGCTCGATCAATTTTCTTCTTGCTCAAAAACTCCCTTTGGCTTCTTCGAGCTGAGAACAGATTTGTGTCAGTTGGCAAAGTATTATCCCATGTACGGATGATGTCTGGAAAACTTCCAGATGTGCGTTCACGTGTATAGTTTTTGATGTTGGTCAAGCTGTCATTCACCTGATCCAATGTGCCACTTTGGAGCGCATCACTGATTTCCAAGTCCACTTGTGACGGCAAAACAACCTTTCTTGTTACTTTGGTTATCCGGCTGCTTCTATATCCTGTGTCTGGAAAAAACTTCTCACTTTCAAGCCTTACCCTGCGACCAACAAACAAGTCTGCATTGTTATGTTCCACCCAAACATGGTCGGTCTTGCCTTTGTAGATGCTGATGTCTTGCCAGTGTTCAGCATTATATTGGTCAACAGCCGTGCGGAACTCTTCTTCTGCAAGCGTGTAATATTCATCTGGCATTCTGATGTTCCAAAGAATGTAATGGTTGCCCTCTTTGGGGACAAGATTGCCACCTGGCAGTTGCGTGTCATCATCGTATGGCCATATTGTGATAATTTCAAACTCACGTGTCTTGCTGTCGAAATTCACCTCAAAGTAATGGTCATCATCCGTTCCAAGACCTGCGAGTTCACCATCTTGGAAGGAAACACGCTTTACCTCATTGGCAAGCTCGTATTCATTTGGGTCGAAATTGAGCGTGTCATCCTTGAAGTAGTAGATGATGAAAGGATTGCCGTCATCATCCGTCTTAGTCTCCGAGCGCACACTGCTAACCATACCCAAACGGCGTGGGTATATGTCAGAAAAGGCATCTTGCTCATAATGGTCATATATGCCGTATTCCTCAGTATGAAGTTCGATGTATTTCAAGCCACCAGGCAACATCAATCGATTATGCCCATATTTCTCAGGGTCGATATTTCGTGTGCTACCAATCGGGAACAGACGTGTGTAGAACTTGGCTGTGTTGCTGGTGTCTCGCTCCAGTTCCGTCAATCCATTGCCATAGCCAATGGCAAGTTCCTCACCATGCTCACAACGGCAAATGTTTACGGTTTGCCCTTCAATCCACCATTCTGCCTTTCCACCTACCTTTTCAGCGATTTCCTTCAAGGCTTCATCGCAATACTTGCCATCATAGTCAATGACAATGTTATCAGTGCCATCCACTTGGCCAATCTTCCAGTCAGTAGTATGATCCAAGCCATTATTGATGCACTTCACTATCATCTTCACATGGTCACGTGGTGGAGCCGTGAGAGTGAACACTGGTTCAGTATTGCCATCGGTGGTTTCAAGCACCAAGAAACGCTTGATGATGCTCTCTATGCCATACAGTTTCAAGTCATACACCCATTCTGTTTCGTTGTTCTGCTTTGGGGCATACTTTTCCATCAGCCAATAACGTTCGCCCTCAAAGTCCGTGTAATCGTTCACGTCAAGGGCAATGTTGGCATAATGGGTGAATGAAAGAGTGAGGATGTTGTCACCCTGCACCTCCTTCACCTGGGTTGAGCTGTCATCAGGGGCAATCTCTGCCTTTGCATAGCCTGTTTTGTCGTATATTGTTTGAACCATGTTTCAATACTGTTATAATGTCATTTAAATGATGGGTACTGGCTCACGGAATTTCACTTTGAATTTGCTTGCTTGAACACCATCTTTCCAGATATAGGTCAGAGGTTTAAACTTTCCGCAATCCAAGAATCTCATGTGCAATGTCAAATCAAGGTCAGGAAAAGTGAAGTCAAGCCAACCGTTTTTGCCTTGCTTCAGGAACTTGATGAAATCGGCATACGACTTCAACCATCCTTCCTTTGTCTTGTTATACATGGCAAAATACAGTTCCACGTCACGAGCCTCATTTTTTGGTGTCAATACGTCAGAGTATTTTTCACCATCCTCCTCTCTAATGTTCACTGCCGTTTCATCCTTTGTCTTGCTTGGTGTAAGTATGGCGGTCAGATTGGCCATGTCGCCCTTTTTGTCTTCTGTCAGAAAAACACCATATTCTTTCCAGATGTCGGTGCCATTGACCAGTACCTGGCCACTAAGTATTTCATCCATATTATTTCATTTTAAGTCCATCACGAATAATCTTTCTTATTTCCTCCTTGATGTCGTTCAGATGCGTGACACTCATACCAGTGTTTTCTGCAATGCGTGCCAGATGGCTTTCAGCCACATTCATCTTCTCGACCACGTTTTCAAGTTGGTCATCCATGCTTGACCAATGTTGCAAGCCACTGGTGAACATTCCTTCGAGCTTTGTGCCTTGGTCTTGTGTCATGGCAGAGAAACCGCCACTTTTACCGCTTTGGCTTGTGCTGCTGTTACCAGTGTACCCAGTGGCTTCTGCAAGTTTGTCACGCAAGGCAATGGCATCTTTCACATAGCCCATGTATTCCTCTTGGAGTGCATTGCGTTCTGCCTCTGTCAGGTCATTGTCTTCCATAGCAGCACCAAACTTCTTCCACCATTCCTTTAGCTTGTCAGCATACATTTCACCAATCTGGTTTGAAAGCATGGCACGCATGAAGTATTCTGACAGGTCATCAGCCATATCCTCAGCCGTGGCATTCATATCCATAAGGGTGTCCACAAAGCTGTCATACATGGAATCGAAGGAAATGCCAGTCAATCCCTCATAGAGTTCATCGGTCAGTTCCTCCAGTTTGCCAGCCTGGTCTATGTAGTCATTCAGCTTGTCAGCAACGTCATTTCCATAACTACCCTTGCCAGTGTTCTTGATATATTCCCAAATACCGACATTGGAGCGAAGTTTCTTCATTTCCTCTGGGCTAAGACTCCAGAGATCACCATTGAAGTCTTCTTTTACGTTCTGCTTGATCCAGGCAGTTTGGTCATTGTTGAAGCCATTCCAATAGTAGTTCCAACTATGATGCTTTTTCCAATAACTGGCTTGCGCCTTTGCCATATCCAGATAATTCTGGTTGGCTTCTTGCTGGTTGGCGTATGCCTGTTGATAGGCTACTACCGATTTTGTTCCCTTGCTTGCCTTGATTTCGTCTGTCAAATCCTCGATGGCATATTGCAGAAGCTCGTTGCGCTTGGTCAAGTCGTCAATGGTCTTTTGCACCTTGGCTTCATTGCCATTCAAACCGAAAAGGTCATCAATGCCAAACCAACTGCCAATGCCACTGACCAAACCTTGCAAGATGTTGCCCACATCCTTGATGATGGACAAAACGATTTCGGGCAAATCCTCAACAATTTTTTCCACACAATCGGCGATTTTGTTCAAGAGGTCATCAATGAAGCCCTTTGGATCATCACCAAGCGCATCAATGATTTGAAGGATTGCGCCAATGATACCGCCTATCTTGCCACCAAGCTCATTCAATGACTTGCCTATTCCGTCTGAGCCTTTTCCAAGTGAGGTAATGAGTTTGCTCATACCATTGGCAAAGCCATACAGGGAACCATTTGACATTTCATTCAGATAGTTGGTGAAGTTCTGAATGCCTTGCGCTGCTGCATTGGTGTTGTCCGTGAGCGTCTGGCGTGCCTTGTTGCTTTCATCCTGTGCCTCCGTTTGCTCAGTGGCAGTGGCATCGACCTTTCCTTGTGCAATATCAACCGCTTTCTGGGCAATTTCCTTTGAGGTGTCATCAGTAGCAGCAGCCAAGTTTGCTTGCGCCTTTTCCAGTTCATCGACCGCCCTTGTGTGGGCATCCGTCTTGTTTTGGAGATTTCGCACGCTTTCTTGGTATGCCGTGACATTCTTGGAGATTGTACCCCATATCTTGAAGTTGAACGGACTGGTGCTTTCCGCACCTGTCTCTTGCTTCAACTTGGCTTGCAAGTCAGTGTAAGTCTTTTTGTTTTCAGCAGACAAAGCCTTGAACTCAGCCGTCTTCATGTACGTCTCCACCTTGCCAAGTGTCTCTTTTGCCACATCTTTCAGCACATTGCCCACGCCCTCAAAGGTAGTACCCCAGTCTATATCCAGGGCAAGGCTCTTGGCATCCACTTGGCTCATGGCGGTGTCACGCTGCTTTTCGAGTGCCTTCACCTTCCACTGTTTTTCATCAGCAGTGCCAGCACCCTCATTCACCTCCTTAATCTTTTCAGCATATTCCTTGGCAATGGCATACTTTTGTTCTTGTATGGTTCCATACTCCTTCAAATAGTCTGTCATGGCAAGCAACTCATCCTTCAAGGCTTCCTTGTTGGCTTCCTCGATGGCCTTAGTTCTGCTTTTCTCGTTCAAGGCGTGCGCCTCGTTAATGGCATCGGTCTGTTCCGTGGTAAGCCCATTTGTACCAGTGGCAATGCCTGCTTTCTTGTTATCTCGTTTCCATGCGGTTTCTTGCTTGTTTATCTCGTTCTTCTGAGCCTGATAGTCGTTTTCTATCTGGCGAAGTTTCTTTTCCAAGCCTTCTTGCATGGTATTAATTTCTTCCTCGTCATTTTTACGTTGCAGTTCTGCAAGTTCCTGACCCACCTTTTCCTTGGTCTGCTTGCGGCGTTCTTCCGCTGCTTCTTCCTTGGCTCTTGCAGCTTCCGCCTTGGCTGCTGCCTTTTGTGCTTTCTCGCTGTCTTTGTCCGAACCAGGTTTGCGTGAATCATATTCCTTTTTGGCAAGTTCCATTTTTTCCTTTAGTTCCTTTGCCTTTTTGTCATATTCTTCTTTGGTTAGGTTGTTTGAGCCTTTGCTGATGAAGTCGTTGTATTTCTTCAATGCTGCTTTATAAGCCCTCTTGTCGGCTGCGCCCCAATCAGAACTTGATTTTCTTGGTTCATTACGGCGGTTCTGTTCAGATTTCAATTTGTTGAGTTGATACTGCAATTCATCCTTGGTGTATGTGCCACGGATATTTTTGCCGTCATTGGTTGTATAGCCATATTTATGACCAGACATATTCATTCGGGCAATGAGGCTTTCGCGCTCCTTTATCTGCTTTTTCAGATCGTTGTTGCTGACCCCCGTGAGATTGTCAAAGTAAGCGTTCACAGAATCCTTGCGCACCTGCTTGTTTAGGTTCTGTTGCTTCTTTTGAAGGTTTTTGAGTTCGGCTTCCTCTTTCTTGCTCAAACCTCCGACTTTCTTCATACTTGTACCAGAGCTATTGCTTTCAACCCACTTTTCCGTGCGCTGTTTTGCTTCAAGTTCTTTGATGCGTTTGTTTACGCTGTTGAGTTCGTTCTTTGGCTTTGTTATGCTTTGGCCAGCCTCCAACTCAGCAATCTCCAACTTGATTTTCTTGATGTTTTTCAGCTTCTCATACTCTGTGTCATATTTGGCAAAGATAGCAGGGTATTTCTGTTCGAGACGATTCAATGCCTCACGTCTTGTGTCGGTGCTGAGAGCTTCATCACCAGCAATGGAACAAAGCTCTTCCATCTTGCGTTTGTGCTCTTCCTCAGCCTCAATGACCTTTTGTTTTTGCGCCTCATAGTCTTCATCGGCTGCTTGCATCAGTTCTGTTTCCGTCTTCATGGAAACCATTACGGCGATAACACTTGCAATGGCTGTGGCAACCAATACGTATGGATTGCTTAGCATGGTAGCGTTAAGCAGCTTCTGCGCTTTCTCCACCATGACAATCCAACCGTAGTGAATGGCTTCCGCTGCGGTCATGCCACCAATACCAACCGTTATGAGACTGTGGACTGCTGCCACCGTCATGCAAGCCGTGCGGTATGTTCCATAAGTGGCAACCAATCCCATCAGAACACGTCCGAATTGCTCATAATGTTCCACGATATAGGAGACACCGCTAAGTGTTGTATTGATAACACCCTCGCTTTGCTTACCTAAGTCGTTGAACATTGTTGAAATAGCATCTTCGATGTTGCTTATCTGTCCTGATATGGTCTTGCTCTGTTCCTCCATCAAGCCACCGAACTTACTGCCTTCACCAGTAAGGTTCTCTATGACTTTCTGCACTTCTGGGAATCCCACCTTGCCAGCCTCCACCAAGTCCTTCACCTTGCTTTCTGCCACACCAAACACCTTGGCGAGTTCCTGGATCATCGGAATGCCACGACCAGTGAACTGGTTAAGGTCTTGCGTGTAAAGTCTGCCTTGCGCCATCGTTGTTCCGTACAGATAAACGAGGTCATTCAATGGCATACTAAGACCTGCGGCAATGTCACCCAGACGAATCAAGGTTTCGTTCACCTTCTCTGCCTCCATGCCATACGCCAAGAGTTGTTTCGCACCCTGTGCCACACCTTCAAGGTCAAACGGTGTCGTGGCTGCTGTATGAATCAGCTGAGCCATCAGATTATCGGCTTTGTCTGCACTGCCAAGCATGACATTGAAAGCCACCTCCAATTTCTGGAACTCGCCCCTGACAGTAGCGACCTCCGTAATAACCTGCTTCATGGAAAAGGCCATGCCAAGCCCCATGAGCGACTTTTTCACCTTGTCGCTCACGTTTTCCAATCCGCTCAATCCTTTCTTGGCTTCATCGGTGTAACTTTTTAGGGCATCCATCTTTTTGTTTACCCTATCAAGTCCACCGCTGATGCGGTCAAGGAGTTCAATTTCTATCGCTACTGTCTTGCCTTTGCTCATTTCAATTTACTTTGGAAAAATCCTACAATGTCGTTGGCTTCCTCTTCGGCACTTCTTTCGTCCTTGGGCTTGCCGTTCTTTTTCTTGCTAACATAATGTGGGGCATCGCTCAGCATCATAATCAGGGTTTGGTAGTTGACACCATTAAGAATATAGTCAACGCTCCAACCTGTTTCGCTTGCTATCTGCCACACAAAACCGAAAGGGCTATGGGAACCTTCGTATTCGCTCGTTAACTCCCTTTCTTCTTTTGGCTCTTCCTCAGCTTCATCGGATTCACCGCTTCTGCCGATTTGATAATATCTATAAAACTGTCCGTTCCCATCAGCCCGACAAATTTCTTTATCACGCTGACAAGATACTTGTTTTCCATCCAGTTTCTTACAGCCCATGCCGTTAAGCCAACAAACAGATGTCGGCTTATCCAGCCACGGCAAAGGGTGTAAGCTATCATGCAACTGATTTTCTTGCCGTGATCAACAAGGAACTTCATTTCTTCCTCCTTGGAGAAATGCCACATTTCTTCGCTGGTCACGCCCATTGCCAACCATTCCCTTGCAATTCTGATTTGCCCTGCCAAGGTAGGTCGGCGCATGGTCACACGTAAATGGATGGATTTTTTGCAAAAAGGAAGGTGCAACTCCTTCAATGGCACTGAAAGACCAGTGTCCAAAAGGGCTTCCGCACCTTCCTTTTCTATTAGCCTGATGGTGTTCTCATCCATACGCTAATCCTTCACGCTGTTTGCCTGGCTGGTGGATGATGAACCTATTGGGTTGGATGTGTTCTGAATGTCGTAAGGCTCACTACCATCAGAAGGTTTGTTCACCTTCAACTGACATTCCAACTTCGACACCTCTGTAAGTGTGAGTTTACCACCGAGGTTGGCCAAAATTGTGGCATTCGGGATGGTGCAAGTCTGACCAGAAACAAAGTCAATAGTCCATTTGCCCGAAAGTTGCACCAGATTCTTTGGTGCTTTCCAGCCTGTGTAATTTCCTTTGCTTCCTATGAGAGTGCCACCAAGCACCATCTGAATGTTCTCGTAGTTCAACTGTATGATGTTGAATGTTGGCGAGATTGTTGCATTCTTGGTGAGGATGGTCAGCACTGGCACATCAGGAACTTGCTCCGCATCAATGTCGGTACTCTCAGGCTTTGTGCCGCCCCAGTCCCATGATCCTTTCTCAATGTAGCCAATGATATTGTCATCAAACTTCACGGCTGCTATGCCGTACATGAAATTCTTATTCATTTTTCTTTCTTGTTTTGATTGTGATTATTATGCCAGACACCAGTCCGACAATAAAACTGAATATAGCCACTTTAACAGGGTTTGAACATTGTTCTTTCTCTGTTCTAATGGTGTTAGAGAGTTCTGCGTTTTGCTTGGTCAGCTTCTTGTTTTGTTCCTCATAATAGAGGCACAACACTTGCAAGCTGTCACAAGAGGCATCAATGTATATCACATCTTTGCCGTCTTGCTTTCCCAAACTTGCCTTCACGTTGGCACGCCCTTCTTTCTTGTTGAAGGATGCGCCCGATGGCAAACGTCCTATGCTGTCAAGCGGAATGATTAGATGCACTTGGTCTTGTGGCACCTTTTCCGTCCATATTATCTTTGTCGTGGTCTGCTTGTTTTCTGCGCTGTCCTTTTCCACCTTTGCCTCTGCCTGGGCTGTCATCGTCTTCGTCGAGCGACAACTCACTGCTGACAGGGCAAGAATTGCGATGAGGACAAAGCTTGATAGCCTCGATTGCACGGCTGAGCCGATTGATGGCGAGGCGTGTCTTGTGGTTCTCTGCCGTAAGCACTTCCACAACCTTAGTGTTGTCTTCATATTTCTGTTGTGTTTCCAACAGCACCTTTGATATGTCCTCGTACATGCCTTTGTAGGTGTCATGCACTATCTTGGCATTTTTGGCGTTGTTGGCCTTTCTGTTGGCAAACCAAACGATGGCAGCACCTATGCCGCCCGATGGTATTGCCCACTGGATGAATTGCAGTAAAATGTCTGCCATCGTTGTTCTTCTATTATGGGGTTAAACTTGCTTGATGCCTATCGACCGCAGCCACTTCTGGACATCAAACGATGGGCAAGCCTTGTGACTGTTAAGTTCGTTGTGTCCAACAATGCGGATGGTGGGGAAACGCTCATGGAAGTTGCGCACGTATTCGATCATAGCCTTCTGCTGTGCCGCCGTGCGTGTGTCCTTAGCTGTCTTGCCGTCAGTGGCAAGCCCACCAACATACACAACGTGACGGCTCACAGAGTTGAAGCCTGCTGCACCGTTTGTTATTTCCCAAGGGTCAACCTCTGCATCCTCGTTGTTCTCCACAAGTCGCTCCACTTTACCGTCAAGGTGAATCATGTCGGTATAGCCAACTTGCTTCCAGCCACGACCACCCTTCTTTACTGGGTCGGTGTGCCAGTGGCGAATTTCGTCACTGGTCACTTCACGGCCTTCTGGTGTGGCGGTGCAATGAAGCACCAGATATTTCATCTTTGCCATGGTTACGATGCACTATAGTCGCTCATCATTACGACACCTGCATCTGCCTTCTTAGGCATACAAATGAAACGATGGCGGAAGTTGATTTTGTTACGCTGGTACTCAGGATCGTTCTCCGCTGCGCTCCAATACATCTTGGTTGAACCTGTAGCCTTGAACACACGAGGAACATAGAAGGCAAACGAGCATTGGAACTCACCTGTTGTAGCAGCTTTATTCAGATCTTTCTTTACACCAGCTGTGGTGTATAATGGGTTATTAGCAAACTCGTAGATGTCAAAGCCATACAAGCGTCCAACGGTTCCGTCATTGCGGTTGATATTGTACTGCTCGCGGAATGTCTGCTCAATCTCCAAAAGGTCGTTGATGTGATCTGAGCAAAGCACAAGACGGCGACCTGCCGAAGGCACTTTCAGAGCATCCATACTACGCTTCATACAAAGCACGTCATTTCTGGTGAGCTTCTTACGCCCAGTAACAGCATCCCTCTCACCAGTAGTCTTCAATACAGGTGTTTTCTCTGAGTTCTGCTTGGCGCAAAGAGCATGGGCTGCTTTGGTAAACTTTGCATCGTTAATGGCATTACCATGTGATTCCTTCACTCGCGCAATTTTGTCGTAACTGATGGCATAAAGTTCATCATCAGTGATAGGTGTTACCTTAGTCTGGAACTTGTCAAGCTGGATGGAAATATCCTTGTCTTCCAAAGCTTGGAGACTGATAGGATATGTAGTGTTGTTAATCAACACATCTGGGTCAACGCCGACATCCACCAAATGAATAACATCATTTTCCACGATACTTGAAGCGTCAGGAATACCATCAAGCCAAGTGGCTTCCAAGCCACGGCGAAGGTACTTCACCAGCTCACCAGTCCACACCTCTTTATATACACCAGCACGCAATGCGCCCTGGGCTACTTTACCGCCTACCATTGAGGCGATACAATTCATACCCAAGGCTCCCTCTACAGGCGAAAAGCCAAGGACTGCACCGAATACACTGCCAGTGATGCAGTTGAAAAGCACTGCCATTGTCAGTGCAAGCAATCTGTTCTTCTTCATTTTTCTTGTTTTATGGTTATACATTTTAGATTTCACACTCAAAGCCATATTCAGCCTTGAAGAGGCGTTTGTATTCATCAGGATTGTCAGAGCGCATCTTCTCCAGCTCTGCGCCTGGCACCTCACTAAACTTTGAATAGGTGGTTGGCTGCTGTGTCGGTGTTCCACCCTGATGACCAATTACGGCACTGAGCTTTACCATTGGCGACATGGCTGCGAAGATCTGCTTCAAGTCTTCCACGCCAATCTTCTTGCCGAGGTTGATGAAATGCTCTTTCTTGTCCTCGCCGATGCGTTTCTCTGTGATTGCGGTCTCTACGGCGGTGGTGATTGCCGAGAGTGTCAACTGAGCCTTCTCCTTGGCAAGTGTCTCTTTTTCTGTTTCTGCTGCCTTCAATGAGTTAATCTTTTGAAGGATTGTCGCCTCGTCTGCTGTCTCTGGCAGTCCGAGCTGTGCACACAAAAGTTTCTGTTCCATTTGTTTGTTGTTTTGTTGTTTGTTACTGAGCAAGGTCAACGGGTTCTTTCCGTCCTTGCCTAATGTTATTTGTTCACCGTTCTTTCTCATTACGATGGCATCGTCATTGGCTCCTATGTCCACGACCGACACTTCAAAGAGTTTGCTTTTGGTAATTGTCTTGTACTTTTGTCCTGGAAGTATCACGTCAGGATCGTCACTTTCTTCCACGATGTCAATGCCCGCGCTCACCATTTTCAGGCTTCCGAACTCCCATTGCTTCTTGCAGCGTTTTGAGAGTTCCGTAGCTTCATCAAACATAAGTACACCACTTACCTCATCATTTTCCACTTTGAGGTCTTTCACATAGCCAATCACATTGCCACGCTCGTGCATATATAACAGTACTGGATTACGGCAATACTGCTGCACGTCCATGCCTTTTGTCAGTACACGGCTGCTGTAACTGTTAAGGCTGTCGTTTGAAATTCTTACTCGTTTCATTTTCTCGCTTTTTGCGTTTTGCGCTGCAATATTACTGCTAAATTTGTTAACCGCCAAAAAAGTGTGAAATGGTTGCACACATCTATGAAACGATTGCACACTTTTTTGGCGGTGCCACCGAATTGTTGCAATTTTGCAGCACATTTGATTTTTAACAATGTATTGCACATGACAAAAGCAGAAATAGAAAAGAAACGTTCGTTAGCCAGAACACTCTTCATGTCGGGTATGGAACAGGCTGAGATTGCCGAAAAAATAGGAGTCTCGCGTGTCACCATTTCCAAGTGGTGTGTGGCTGATGGATGGAAGGAGGCACGTGCGGCCAAGAGTGTCACACGTCCTGAACTGGTCAACAAGCTGTTGTTGACCATTGACGCGCTTATAACGCAAGTGAATAATTCTGGCGACCCAATGGCGATGGCTGGACTGGGTGACAAACTCGCAAAGCTTTCCTC